>NZ_MELG01000131.1:2930-72057 GCF_001767535.1 Acinetobacter sp. GWC1_38_13
TCCTAGTTTTTCCAAACTGAGATTCATCGCACGGTACAAATCTGCTGCAGAATCAACAAGTGTTCCATCGAGATCAAAAAGAATAAGGCTACGACGCTCTAACTGTGCAATTAGCATAAATTTACTCGACATAAAAAAGGCATACACTCATGGTATGCCCTGATTGTAAAAGCTTCGCGTAATTATTTAAAGAACAGCCAAGCAATCACAGCCAAAATGATCAGCACGATAATTGAAATCAAACCTACAGATGCATTTTTCTGTTGCTCAACTTGTTGTGCCACTCGTGATACAGGCTCTTCAAATGGAATAGGTTGTTGCTCTAAAGTCGACTGCACATCAACACCTTGTGGTATCGGCGCAGGCTTTGGAATCGCAACTTGCTGCGGCATTCCATCACGACTAATTGGGGTTTCGACAGCACGTTCAGCTATACTCGGCATACCTTGGTCGTGTGATGTTGATGGCGCTGGTTCTGCTTCAATTTCAGGCAATTCAGCATCAACAGGTGCAAGTACAGAAAACATAAAGCTCGCAAATTGCAAAATATCCCCATCATGCAACTCTGTTTCTTGTTCAATTTTCAAATCATTGATAAATGTACCATTTGAAGAATTCAAATCTTGAACCCAAAGCTGCTGATCTTTCAACAACAAGGCAGCATGTCGACGAGAAATATCAGCAGATTGCAACAAAAGGTCAGCATCTTGATGACGACCAACTAACATATCACGCTCTACGCTAATCTCTTGCCCCGTAAATTCACCCGTAATGGCTTGTAGTTTCCAAGTCATAGATGCATATCCTTATAAAATTTCTCTCAATTTTAACATTGTGACATAAGGTCTTCTGTGCATCTACTGTGAAGATGCCGAACGAATCGTCGTAGTTGTCACTGTATTCTTACTACGCTCAGTCGATTTTGCTGGCAGCTGAATAGATTGCTGTTGTACCTGGGGTTCTATAGTCGCTACAGGTGTAGTTACGACACTACTTTGATTTTGTGTTGCTGTTGGAACCTTTTGATACGGTGACGTAGTATTTAACGGTTGTTGACGATAAATATCAGCCACATTTTCAGGTAACTTAGCAAAATTACCATTTTTATCCATAGCTAGCTGCAAGCTATAAAGCTGATTGTAACGTTGTTGAGAAATTCGACGCACATCATCCGAATCACCAACAATCGTTGGGTGAATGAAAACCAAGAGATTACGTTTTTCATTGGTTTTACTGTCTGCACGGAATAATCGACCAAGATAAGGAATATCGCCTAAGACAGGCAATCCTTGTCTCGAATGGATTGAATTGTCGGAAATCAAACCGCCCAGAACAACCGTTTGACCATGATCAGCTAAAACCGAAGTTTTGATGGCACGCTTACTGGTCACCAAATCAGTTGCTTGACCGCGACTTTCCTGTACAGCAGAGACTTCTTGCTCAACCTCTAACCGAACAGAACCACCTTCACCAATATGCGGTACAACTTTTAGCGTTACACCCACATCCTTACGTTCAACAGTAGTGTATGGATTCACACCTGTACTATTAGTCGTCACAGAACCTGTTACGAATGGTACATTTTGACCCACAACAATATAGGCTTCCTCATTATCCATCGTCACAATAGATGGTGTAGAAAGAAGATTGGATTTCGTATTACTTTTTAGCGCCTGAATCAATGCACCATAAAGCTTACGCGAACCATTCGCACCTTCTTTATAGTCACCCACTACAATCGAAGAACCAGCCCCAATTGCAGAGCCCAAACCAGCCGCTCCACCTGTCAGATATCCAGCAGCTAGTTTTGATAAACTAGACCCAACATTAGTAAAGTTTATTAATCCAATACCACTACTTATATCACCTAATGCCCACTGAACACCCAATTGATCTGCATCATCACCAGCAACTTCAATAATTGCTGCTTCGATCAACACCTGTTGACGACGTATATCTAATTGCTGAATCGCTGCCTCAATTTCACGCATTAACTGAGGATCCGCTTTAACGACCAATGCATTCTGCGTACTGTCCGCAATAATGCTAACACCATTACCATTAAAGCTTGAAACACCTGCATTTTGATTATTTGAGCCGCTATTCAAATTAATTGAAGGCGTGGAAATCGAGGAAGATGATCCAGATGTTGAATTTGAGCTTTGATTGTTTGAAACAAGGTTATTGATTGGGTTATTTGATGAGCCTGCATTATTTGATGCTGAAGATGATGAAACCGATTGACCAGTGACCAAGCCTTGCAAAATTTCAGCTAAGTTTTTTGCACTGGCGTATTTCAAACGAAAAACCTTCAAACCGCCCAAACGATCTGCTGAAGGCACATCTAACATTTCGATCATTTGACGTAAACGTTTACGCGAATCAGGATCACCCTTAATCAAAATGCGATTAGTCCGATTATCCGCAATAATGCGTACACGTGAGCCAATAAAATCTTTAGATGCGCCTGTTGCACTCATCGTTTCTAGCAAACCAATGATTTCTTCTGCTTGGCTTGATTGCAAACTAATCGCTTCAATATCATTCTGACCCGTGCCATCAAGATTACGCACAATATTTTCTAACTGATAAATATTTGCGGCACGATCAGAAACAATCAACGCATTTGTTCCAGCTACAGCAGCTAAATGCGCGAATTGCGGCATTAGAGGACGAAGTGCAGGAATCAAATCATTGGGGTTAGTATTTTGCAGCCAAATCACACGTGTAACGATTTGGTCTCCACCCGCACGACTGCGTGAATCATATGGGATACCAGAATTTTTTACATTGCTATCAGGAACAAGTTTTACAGTATTTCCCGATGGTAAAGCCACAACACCGTTAACATTCAAAACACCTAGAAATAGGTCATAAACCTCATCTTTATTTAAAGGCTTATTTGAAATCACCGTGACGTTACCACGTACACGAGGATCAACCGCAAAGTTTTTCCCCGTAATATCTGCAACTTCATTAATAAATGCTGTTAAGTCCGCATCACGTAAATTGATCTTCCATGTTTGTGCTTGCACATGGGTACTGATTGACGCGGCTAAAGGTGCTGCGGCAAGTAATGCCCAAAGTGGACGTTGATGATTTAAAAAAGCCATAACCTGCACTTATTCCTAACTTATGTGGTGACGTGTTATCACTAAAAACTTTGTTGTATGGTCATCACTTGATCACCACGTTTTATTTCTATTTTGGCATGCCCTTCACGACGTACTTGCTCTAATAATTGTACTTCGCTTAGCCCTTGCCCAACAGTTTGACCGTTAATCGAAAGAATACGATCACCTGAGCGCAAACCTAATGTGTTTTTCAAGTTCGATGGTGTTCGATCAGAGATTTCATAACCATCTGAACCTCCGCCGGTCACACCCATATTTTTTAAATACTGCTCTCGGTTATCTTGCATCTGCTGTATCGCTTGACCTAAAGCAGATTGCGGAGAACTTTGAGAAGGTGCTTGGGGCTGCATTTGAGTTGGCTGATTATTCATACTTTCATTTAAAACGGGTGCTATCGGTTGATATAAGCCGTTTTCTAGACCTTTGAATTTAACTTCTCGTGTAGCACCATTTCCTTGCCTAAGAATCACATGATCCCAATAAACCTCTGCAAGTTGGTAGGACGTTGAGCCAATCGTCTCACCGACACGATAACGTTCAGCAACATCATTGAGTTTAATGACAGCAGAGGATAAATAACTTGGATAACCTAGCAAAACACCCTGCAACTCTAAATTAACATTATCTTGAGCAGAAACTGCTGCGGGTTCGTTAAATAATGCAAACGAACTAATGTTGGGTACTTGAGCTTGCTGCGAACCCAACTCAACTCGATCAAACTGCATCGGCTGCGGCGGTGCGACAACAAACCAAAATAAAGAAGCCAACTTCCAACATAGCCATAGCACTAATATTACCAACACCAACGCACCTAGCTTGTCTAATTTCTGCCATCTCAATTGTTGAATCTTTTGAGCAAATTGTTTCATCAGAAGCCACCCTGCATGAGTGGTTGACGTGAGCTAATCACGTAAGTGTCTAAACCAGCTTTTCCTTCATATGATGGAATATTCAAAAGCATTCGTTGCGTCAATTGCACATCAAGCATCAAACTAGGGTCTAGACTTAGATTTGCCATTTTTTGACTACGCTGATCACGTACATCTACTTGTAGCTGACCATTTTCATCTTTTATTTCAGCCATTAATGAAGGCATATTCATACGATCTTGACGTTGACCGAACGTATAATTCAATTCACCACCACCCCAGTTTAGCTGCCCTTCCGCAGCACTAAATCCTTTTTCTTTTTGATAATTTAACTGAACATCTTTTAATTGAATCGCGTTCTCAGGCCACTGCCAATTTGCAAAATACTTTAAGGTTTCAGGTGAAACTTCACCTTGAAGATTCTTGATCATGATTTTTTTACCAAAACCATAACCAAAAACACCATTAAATTGAGTATTTCCACTGTGTATATCGAGATTGGCACCAACACGTAATAACAATAAATCTAGAGGTCTAGTTTTCCAATGGACAGTTCCTCGCAATTGACCACGCTGCCAATCCGCCTGCCCCTGCCAGATATTGCCACTAACATTATGTAATATTTGATTATCTTTAGAAAACTTAGCAATTAACCATGTTGCTGGAATTTGTAAAATAATAAAAATTAAGAATGCAAAAACGGCGAAAATCCACCATCTCAATTGTTTTGTTTTTTTCTTCATTCCACCCTTACCAACACGCAAAATATCATCCTTGTCGAGACACTCGCCCTCTGATTGACATTATGCATACTTTTTCAACATCGCCAATTCTCTCATATAAAAAAACCAAGCTTTTTAAGCCTGGCTTTTTAATAAAGGATAAAATCACCTTATGACAATACGATGACTTTAAAACTTGCCTTAGATTAAGAAATCTTCAAGTTTTGCACCTTTCTCTAATTCTGCAACTAACCAACGTGGTTGCTTACCGCGACCTGTCCAAGTTTCTTCTGCATTATTTTTATTACGGTAACGCGGCTCAACAGCTTTACGGGTTGTTTTCTTACGTTTTTGCTCACCAAGCTCCAAAAGCTCTTCAACGCTGTATCCAACGTTTTCAGCAATCGCAATAATTTGATTATAAGCATCTTCAATTGCTTGATCTTTTTTGCTTGCAATTAAAGCTTCAGCTTCAGCTTGCAAACGCTTGAGATCTTCAACAGATAAATCACTAATATCTGGTTTCATTAGAACCACTCCAACTCAAAAGGGAAATATATCACTCAAAAATAAAATGAATTAAAAATTCAACTCAATATTAGTTTATATGTAATTAGATAATCAATATTAAAATAGTCAACTCAATCACAGCATTCACTTAAATCAGCCATTATTTACAATAAAACACAGAAACTTTCTCGATCTCAAATATTACAGTACATTTTATCATTCTTTTAATCGCTTACTTTATTGTTATTATTTCTTAAAATATCAATTCAAAAATTCACCTTAAAATAAACTTAACCTAGATTTATAAGTAAGCTTTATTTTAAAAAATTTATTGAATTGCACCTCGATACAACTCAATAAATATGACTTAGATAAAATTATACATAACTGTCTTTACATATTATTCAATATGATGCCCAACACTTGATTCCAACGTTATAATACGATTACGAATCTCGGTTGGTATATTAATTTTCTTTGAATCATGTTTGCCAACACACACCATGACGGCCTCACCAGTTGCAACCACTTGAGCTTGATCACGACTCCATAGAACATAATGCATTCTAAACGCACTATTTCTTAACTCTTCAATTCTTGCACCAATATGCAGCACATCAGGATAAAATACTGGGCTTAAATATTTACATTGACTCGAAGCAACAACCGTCAATATATCCTCATCGAATATATTTAATTTCATTAAATAAGCAATTCGTGCACTTTCAATATATCGATAATATTGAACATTATTTACATGTCCAAAAGCATCCATATCCCCCCATGCAACAGTTTGCTCAAGAATTACTGGATAGACAGACAGCTCTTTCATTATTTCACTCATATCTTAAAGTTAAGAAAATTAACATCATTTTCAAAGATTAAATTCAACTGTCTGATTAAATCAGAATCATCACCCAAGGTAGATTTAATCCTTAAATAACTCATTAAAATATTATCAGGATATAAATCCAACAATTGTGCTGCTTCAGTCTGGCGATCTGTCGCCATAAATATATGCCATTTTGCAAAAGCCAGCATTGGAACGCTGGTATATTTTTGTTCCAACTCCATAATTCGTTGTTCAACATAAGCATAATCAGGAATTTGCTTAAGTAGCTGTTGTTGAAACCACAAATAAAATACTTCAGGATCAAAATGCTCTTGCAATAGATGTAAGGCAAGCTCCTCGTGCTGAACACTCATTTCAGGCATTCGAGCCAATAATTTTAACCAAAGTACTTTACTGGTATACGGCCGTGCTTTGATTTCTGAATGCAGCATCATGTAACGTTGTTGAAGTGCACCTAAATCATCGACAGTAGCTTGATCAAATTGAATTAATAATTGCTGCAACCAAAGATCACGATGTTCTGCATCTAGCAGCCCATGTTGAGTACTTTGTAAAAACACCCATGGCTTTTGTAAGGCCAATTTACCCCACAAACTGGTTATTTTTTGCTGATATGCCGTTTCAATTTCGCTTAGCCAAGGGGATAGTTGATGCTGTGCGAGAAATTCCAAATGTGTAAGTGCTTTTTCTGTTTCTTGTCGCTCTAGAAAAATATCCACTCTAAGCAATTCAGCAAGTTCAAAAGCCATAGGGGCTGACTTTTCTAGATTCATCAATGCCGTTTCATAATCACCATTGCGATAATCAAATTGAGCATCAACGATATTACTCAGTAAACCTGACTGTGTGAAAACTCGCTCAATGAACACTTGCTGATCTTTGGCAGCATCTAATAACCAAACGATGCCAAGCTGCTCATAAGGATGTAAATCTTTAAATCGAAGAATTGTATCTTTCTGTCTTTGCTGTTGTGCGAGATATCTTTTTGCTAATAACCATCCTGCCTGAGCGATGAAACTCACAAGAATAAAGCACGTTACTAATCCCCAAAAGCTACTTTGAAACTGCCAGTCCCGCCAATAGATAAAAGCGTAACCACTACCGTAACCATAGCTAAAGACTGAAAAAATAGCGAATAAGCTAAGGATTGCAAGGAAATATATCTTCAATAAATGCTTCATATCGGACTACCCTAGCAAACCGAGAGTCGTTAGTTTCGGAGCAGGAACGACTGGAAGATTAAGCATTTTCTCCACACGTAGTTTCATTTGCTGACTACTTCGATCTGGCAAATCCTCTAAAAGCAGCATAACTTCTTGCATTGACTTGCGATATTCAGCGGCTTGATTTAAATGCAATGCTTGCTCTGCAAGTAATAATCTTAATTGAGCCTCTTTTAGTAAAATACTTCGTTGGATTAAGTCTGGTGGAGTGCGTTGCACCTTTTCAAATTTGAACCATTGCCACCATGAACGTTCACTGTTTTTCTGCAGTCGAATATCGGGTTTCTGCATTTCTTGCTGAAGCTGCTGATCTAAATACTGCAATAACGTATCAAATTGCTGACGCTGCTGAGTTTGCAGCAATACATATTGTTGAATGTTTTGCTTATCTTGCTCAATCGCTTTGATAAGACCATGCTGCAATGCTGGTGAAACTTGATGTTGAGCCATTTGTTGTTGCAACTGATTCAACTGTTCTAACGCAAAAATAAATTGTTGCTGATCCACTGCAAATTGCACTAATTGTAGCTTTTGCTTGATCACAACGGCGGGGGCAATGCCATCAATCGTTATCGGTGCAGTTACAAGTTTATTATTGGTATTTGAGGTGTTTTTGTCTTGTAGTTGTCGTTGCAAACCCACTAATTGGTCATTTAACAAAGAGTATTGTTGCTGTGATTGAACCAACTGCTGTTGAAGCTGAGGAATTGTTTGAGAATATTGCGCAACATCATAACTGAGTTTCGCCAACCACACCAAACCCAGAACCAATATGAAATAAGCAATTTTTCTCATGATTGTCCTTGCCAGCCTTGAATAGAATGAATAATTTCTAATGGTGCTAATGTTTCTAACTGAATATATTCCAACATAGAATCTACTTGATTTTGCGTTTGACACAATACCTGAGCTAAACGCTCACCAAGTACTAAATAAATACAATCCAACTCTTTACTAATCTGTGCGGTGAGCTGTTGCCAGTTTCTCCAACTTGCTTCACTACTAATCAACACAAAAACTGGTTGTTGTGATACCAATTGAGAAACGAGTTTAGGAAATTTAGTCAAACTTAGTTCAGGGCATTGGCGACGATAAAGGATAAAGTTGAGAATATTTACGCCTGTTTGTTGCAAATGTTGCATCATAAATTGACGTCCGCCATGCCCACGCCAAAATGCGACTGTATTTAAGTCAACGCGTTCTCTAAGTATCGGTAGCTGCAACATCCCTTCTGAACTTTCAACATCAGGAACAAGACTATCAATCCCAAAGGTTTTTAGCGCTGCTGCTGTGGCTTGCCCAACCGCGATCCATTGAATATGTTTAAGTTGATCTAAATCAATCCCACTATTCTTGAGATGCAGCATGCCAATCTCAACAGCAGTTGGACTGACAACAACGATCACTTGCGAAGCCTTGAGTTGATCATACAACTGCATCAAATCTACTGTAAATGGCTCAGCAACCAACTCAAGTAAGGGCAAGGATTCAACCTGTATCCCCTCTTGAATCAGAGCTTGATTTAATGAATGTGCTCGATCTTCAGGGCGCGTATTGATGAATAACATTTTAATATAAAGCTTTCAGTAGCTCACCTGCACCCCGTGCCAATAGTTTTTCGGCTAAAACCACACCTAATCGCTCACCCTCACCCAATGCTCCTGACAATTGTTCTTTTAATAGCGTCTTTCCATCTACACTACCGACTCGACCTTCGATATGAAGTTGATTTTGAGTAATTATCGCATAACCAGCGATCGGAACTTGGCATCCACCTTCAAGATAGGCATTAAATGCACGTTCTGCACGTACACAAATTGAAGTTACTTCATGTTGAAGAGGAGAGATTAATTCCAGTAATTCTTGATCATCTGCACGACATTCCAAACCCAAAGCACCTTGCCCTACTGCAGGCAAACTCAATGTAGGTGCGAGGCAATGGCGAATTCTCTCTGCCAAACCTAAGCGTTTTAAACCTGCGCTCGCTAAAATGATCGCATCATACAGTCCATCATCGAGTTTAGATAAACGTGTTCCGACATTACCGCGTAGATCAATAATTTCTAAATCAGGACGTTGCTGAAGTATCTGACATTTACGGCGTAGACTTGAGGTCCCAACTTTCGCACCATGTGGTAACTCATCAAAATGAGCATATTGATTCGATACAAAAGCATCTAGAGGATCTTCGCGTTCACAGATCACTGCAAGTGTTAAGCCTGCAGGTAAATGCATCGGCACATCTTTCATTGAATGTACAGCTAAATCAGCACGCCCATCCAATAGTGCTGCTTCCAACTCTTTTACAAATAATCCTTTACCACCAATTTTTGCCAAAGGCGTATCTAAAATCTTATCACCTTGGGTTACAAACTTAACCAATTCAACCGTTAAATCAGGATAAAGTTCATTTAAACGAGCACGAATATGCTCAGCTTGCCAAAGTGCAAGAGGACTTTGTCGAGTTGCAATTTTTAGAGTTTTCATAAATCTAAGTTAAGTATTGATCAAAGCAATTGCTCCAAACTTAACTTGATCATTTAAAAATGCAAGTAAAAAAAGCAAAAAGTGATCATAACAAGCTTAGCTTCAACAAATTATAGTTGATGCATACACTCTCTTAGACTTGGTAAATGACGGCGACTCACCGACAAGCGCTCCTCAAGTTCACGTAATCGAACTTGGTATTGTCCAGCAGCAACCAGCTCTAAACCTTCTAAATAATCTAGTGAAACAAGCGCATTACGATGGATTCTAATAAAGCGGTCAGCAAACTCATGCTCTAAATCTTTTAATGTTTCGTCTATCAATACACTGCCATTTTTATGGCGCACGGTGACATACTTCTGATCCGCCAAAAAATAATAAATATTTTCTACAGGGATAAGTTCGACCCCACGATAAGTTTTCGCAGCAATTTGGTGACGTTGAGTTTTAGTATCGTACATATGATCTTGTTGTTTTAAACCCGTCATTTGAGCTTGGGTAAGTTGAGTTAAATTATCAAAAACCTGCTGTAAATCTTGTTGGGCTACAGGTTTGAGTAAATATCCTTGGGCTTGAAATTTAAATGCTTCCAATGCATGTTGATCGTATGCCGTACAAAAAATAATAGCAGGACGTGGGTTCAAGTGACTCAATTGCTCAGCGCACTCTAATCCATTCATCCCTGGCATTTGAATATCTAATAAAACAACATCTGGTGAATCATTTTCAATATGATCTAACACATCTTGCCCATGATGTGCTGTCGCAATCACATCATGCCCCATCTGGGTCACTAAACGTGATAAACGCTCTACTGCGAGAGGTTCATCATCAGCAATCAGAACTTTCATCCTCTCCTCCTTGTCACCGTTAACATCATCCATATTTTTTATGGTTAACTGGACTTATTATTTTACTCGATCGTGGTAACTCACCACAGTCGTATATAACGACACTCCCCCATACACTTGAAACTTCACAGCTGGCCCATAATAAGCCTTCAAGCGCTGTTCAACATTTTCTATTGCAATACCATTCCCTGTTCTGGATTTTATTTTATCGTGAGAATAGGGGTTAGTAATGACTATAGTGACTTGATTTTGCAATATTTCAACCAATACGCTAATCGTTGAAGCTTGTAAAACTTTTTCCACCCCATGAAAAATACTATTCTCTAACAAAGGTTGCAACGTTAATAATGGAATAGTCGCTCGTTTTAACTCAATTGGTGTCGCTTGAATATTCCATTCTACGGTTAATCGGTCACCTAAACGCATTTTCTCAATACTGAGATATTGCTTACACAGATCAATTTCTTCCTCCAAACTTACCAGTTTCAACTCCTGAAAACTGGCCCGAAACAATCGAGAAAGACTGATCAACATATTTTCAGCTTTATCTGGATCTATTGAAATCAAACTCACCACACTATTTAAACTATTAAATAAAAAATGTGGATGAATCCTTGCTTGCATCGCTTGAATACGCGCATTTAACTCGCTGTACTGTTGACGCAACCATTGCTCACGCATATATAAATAACGTAAGCAAAAAGCACCCAATAAAATACCATACCCCAAATGCAAACTTACGCCATGAAATAAGACATCTTCGGAAAAACCAGTAGATCGAGCTGCCCAAAACTGAATGATATTCACAACACAAGTTGTAAGCAGCACAATGATTTGCAGGACAACAAACCCCAAAGTCAAAGCGACCTTTTGACTTAACTTAGTAAAGAAATCCTGAAAATAATCGACAAATGCGGAAAAAGATAAAATCACCCAATTAATAAAAAAGGTATATTGTAAAACGCGAATACCTTCCAAAGCATGCCAAGAGCGAGCTTCCGCCAATGCTAAAACCATTGCCAATACATTACTTGCAACAATTAGTTCTAATAAGTGTTGCCATTGACCAATTTTCGTAAAAAAATACGTGCCTGATGAATTCATCTGACGAGATTGCGATAACTTCTTGCGTCGAGTTTCGGCATCTGCGTTTGGATTTGCTATACTCTTTTTTATTTTACTGAGCCGCCATGACCACATCTTCTCAATCCTCATCTTCAGCAAGCCCTAATCAAACCTCTGGTATGTGGGGCGGTCGCTTCTCAGAAGCAACGGATGCATTTGTTGCAGAATTTACAGCATCTGTGCAATTTGACCAACGTTTTTATAAACAAGATATTGCGGGCTCTATAGCTCATGCAACCATGTTAGCGAAAGTTGGTGTACTCACTGAAGCTGAACGTGATGACATTATTCAAGGTTTAAGCACGATTAAAGCAGAAATCGAAGCTGGAAATTTTGAATGGCGTATTGATTTAGAAGATGTCCACATGAACATTGAGTCTCGTCTGACTCAACGTATTGGCATCACAGGTAAAAAACTTCATACAGGTCGCAGTCGTAATGACCAAGTAGCAACAGATATTCGTTTATATCTACGTGATGAAATTGATGACATTTTAGGCTTATTACTTCGCTTACAAAAAGGTTTACTGAGTTTAGCAAGTCAAAATACGCATACTATCATGCCCGGCTTTACTCATTTACAAACTGCTCAACCTGTGACGTTTGGTCATCACTTATTAGCTTGGTTTGAAATGCTTGTTCGTGACACCGAACGTTTACAAGACTGCCGTAAACGTGTCAATCGTATGCCACTCGGCTCAGCAGCCTTAGCTGGTACAACCTACCCGATTGATCGTGCCTATACCGCTGAGTTATTAGGTTTTGAAGCAGTTTCAGAAAACTCTCTCGATGCAGTCTCAGATCGTGATTTTGCGATTGAATTTAATGCCGCAGCATCTTTGATCATGATGCATTTATCACGTATGTCTGAAGAACTAATTCTATGGACTTCAGCTCAGTTCAAGTTTGTGAATATTCCTGATCGCTTCTGTACCGGTTCTTCAATCATGCCACAGAAGAAAAACCCAGATGTTCCTGAATTAGTTCGTGGCAAGTCAGGTCGTGTTTTTGGCGACTTGATTAGCTTATTGACCTTAATGAAAGGTCAACCATTGGCATACAACAAAGATAACCAAGAAGACAAAGAACCATTATTTGATGCAATTGATACCGTTCGTGGCTCACTTATGGCTTTTGCAGACATGGTTCCAGCACTGGTACCAAATATTGAAGTTATGCGTGAAGCGGCTTTACGTGGCTTCTCTACAGCAACTGACCTTGCAGATTACCTTGTTAAAAAAGGGGTTGCTTTCCGTGATGCGCATGAAATTGTTGGTAAAGCAGTTGCTCTTGGCGTAGCAGAAGAAAAAGATTTGTCTGAGCTTTCTCTTGAACAGTTACAACAATTCTCTGATCTGATTGAAGCAGATGTATTTGACAAAGCTTTGACTTTAGAAGCTTCAGTGAATGCACGTGACCATATTGGTGGAACTTCACCTAAACAAGTTGAAGCTGCAATTGTTCGTGCACACACTCGCTTAGAACAGCTATACGCTTAAGGACTGATCATGACTAGACAAGTATTTTGCCGTAAATACCAACAAGAACTTGAAGGTTTAGATTTTGCACCATTCCCTGGTGCAAAGGGTCAAGAATTTTTTGAGACTGTATCTAAACAAGCTTGGCAAGAATGGTTAAAACATCAAACTACATTGATTAACGAAAAACGTTTAAATGTATTTGAACCAGATGCAAAAAAATTCCTCGAGGAACAACGCGAGAAATTTTTCAACAATGACCAAAGCGTAGAAAAAGCCGAAGGCTGGAAGCCTGAACAAGGATAAGCTGAGTAGCGCTCTAACCTTATCGAAAAGCTAAGCTCTGCCAAGTTAAGCAAGGGAGCTTAGTTTTTTAAAATTTCTTGTATCAAAAGCAATGATTCCATCATTGCTTTTTTTATTTAAAAATTGGCAAGACAACTTTGATTTTTTAAATTACAGGATATTTTTACCATAAGTTCAAATTTTAATCCAAAAACACTTATGATTTATCATTTTTATTTACGTGATCTTTACACTAGTAATAAAGGATTACAGAGTATACACAGTTGTCTACATGACAGATTGAACGATTCTATTTAAAGTTACTTATAGAAAGATAGAGATACCCCCAATATCTCAACAATGCATGATATTTCTCTCCCAGACTTTTCCCCCGAAGTCTGGGATTTTTTTATTTACTCTATCTAAATATCTGTGTGACATATTCGTTTCTGCAATCTTATGGAGATAGCAGGAAATACTCCCAAATCACAAATCCTAAACCAAATCCAAGACATGCATATAGAACGATAATAAAGAAAACGAAGCTCGCATTATTTTTCTTTTTTAGGAAACTCATAGCATTCTCGCCTTTAGGTTGAAAATACTATTTTGAAAAAATACTGATTCTAAATATAGCCACAAAGCCTTCAAAAAAAACTATAACAGATCATTTAAATCACCCCAAAATGATCCAAACAAACCGTTTCTCATAAAACAAAAAAGTGAATTTAATCAAAATCCGCTTCAGATTCACTTTGATTAAATTCACTTTCTGTTAAATCTTTTTTGGTGTGCAAAATTACTTTTGATTTACTTTTTGTTCAATTTCTTCAATGCTAGTATGACGAACATCCATACCTTTCGCCATATAGATCACTTGCTCAGAAATATTACGCGCATGATCACCAATTCGCTCTAAAGAACGTAACACCCACATCACATTAATAACACGTGCGATATGACGTGGATCTTCAATCATATATGTCATAAGTGTACGAGTCGCTGATTGATATTCACGATCAATATCGACATCAGCCATAACAACTTTCAAAGCCTGATCCACATCTAAACGCGCAAATGCATCTAATGCATCATGGATCATGACACGAACCTGATTACCAATATGACGTGTTTCCATGTAACCACGTGGTGACTCACCCTCTTCACAAAGATTTTGAGCAATACGTGCAATTTTTGCAGCTTCATCACCAATTCGCTCAAGATCGGTATTGGCTTTGCTCATTGCAATAACCATACGCAAATCGATCGCAGCAGGATGACGGCGCGCCAAAATTAAAGTCAAACCTTCATCAATATCTCGCTCATATTGATTCACCGTGTTGTCTTTAAACTGAACATCAATCGCTAAATTGGCATCTGTGTCTAATAAAGCATGAATTGAGTTAGCAACTTGCTGCTCTACCAATCCACCCATTGTCATAAATTTGGTATGAACATCTTGTAGGTCTTCATTAAATTGTGAAGAAATATGGTGACTTAACACTGGATTACTTGGACACACAGGATGCCTCCACTAGACACATGGAAAAAATGATTGGTGATTAAACCATAACTATGATGAAACTTTTATGACAATAGCATGGATTTGGCAATTAACGAATGGTGTTAATTGATACAACAATAAAGCAAAAATCTGTTAGTCTAAATGCCTAGCTTGACGGAGCGCAGTTAACAAACTGCTGAGATTGTCTTAATTCTCAATTTAAAGACAAGTACCGTTGAACCTGATCAGGTTAACACCTGCGTAGGAATCAAGCCCAGCAAAAACTTCGCCTTTATTTATCAAAGAGATAAATCCGCCATCGTTTTTGGTCGTGCTTGATTCGTTAATGCCAAACATAAGGATCATGCAATGAACCAATTAACGAATCTTTCCCCTGCTGATATTTCTGCTCAACATGAGCAAGATGCTAAAGATTTAACCCGTATCTTACCTGCCTCCAAAAAAGTCTATGTTGAAGGTTCACGCCCAGACATCCAAGTACCGTTCAGAGAAATCAGTCTCACAGATACTCCTACTGGTTTAGGTGGCGAACATAACCCACCAATCATGGTTTACGATACATCTGGAGTCTATACAGATCCAAATGTCCAAATTGATTTGAACAAAGGTTTACCTCTAGTTCGCCAATCATGGATTGAAGAACGCAATGATACAGATGTTTTAGAAACCTTGAGTTCTGAGTTTGGACAAGCACGCTTAAAAGATATTCGCACAGCAGATATTCGGTTTGCTCATATCCAAAATCCTCGCCGCGCAAAAGCAGGCAAAAATGTCACGCAAATGCATTATGCGAAGCAAGGTATTATCACGCCAGAAATGGAATATATTGCAATTCGTGAGAATCAACGCCAACGTCATGACGTTGATATGCGCCAACACGCAGGACAAAATTTTGGTGCACAAAATTTAAGAGAAATTACCCCTGAATTTGTACGTCAAGAAATTGCTGCAGGACGTGCGATTATCCCTGCAAATATTAATCACCCTGAATGTGAACCGATGATTATTGGTCGTAACTTCTTAGTGAAGATTAATGCCAATATTGGTAATTCAGCGCTTGGCTCATCTATTGATGAAGAAGTTGCCAAAATGACATGGGCAACTCGTTGGGGTGCTGACACCATTATGGATTTATCGACAGGTAAAAATATCCATGAAACACGCGAATGGATCATTCGCAACTCACCTGTTCCAATTGGGACTGTTCCAATTTACCAAGCTTTAGAAAAAGTGGATGGTGTTGCAGAAGACCTCACTTGGGAAATTTTTAAAGACACCTTGATTGAACAAGCTGAACAAGGTGTAGATTATTTCACCATTCATGCTGGGGTCTTACTTCGCTATGTTCCTATGACTGCAAATCGCCTCACAGGCATTGTATCTCGTGGGGGTTCAATTATGGCGCAATGGTGTTTAGCACATCATCAGGAAAACTTCTTGTACACGCATTTCGATGAAATTTGCGAAATCATGAAAGCTTATGATGTCTCATTCAGCTTAGGTGATGGGCTACGACCTGGATGTGTTCAAGATGCCAATGACGAAGCGCAATTTAGTGAACTTAAAACACTGGGAGAATTGACACATCGTGCTTGGGAACATGACGTTCAGGTGATGATTGAGGGTCCTGGTCATGTGCCTATGCATATGATTAAAGAGAATATGGATTTACAACTAGAAGTCTGTAAAGAAGCTCCTTTCTATACTCTTGGACCACTCACGACTGACATCGCACCAGGATATGATCACATTACCTCAGCAATCGGTGCTGCGATGATTGGTTGGTATGGTACAGCGATGCTTTGCTATGTTACACCAAAAGAACATCTAGGCTTACCAAATAAGAAAGATGTAAAAGATGGCATCATTACTTACAAAATTGCAGCGCATGCGGCAGATTTAGCCAAAGGTCATCCAGGTGCTCAAGTTCGAGACAATGCTTTATCAAAAGCACGCTTTGAATTCCGATGGGACGATCAATTTAATCTGAGCTTAGACCCTGATTCGGCACGCAGCATGCATGATGAAACACTTCCAAAAGAAGCTCATAAATCAGCTCATTTCTGTTCGATGTGTGGACCAAAATTCTGTTCGATGAAAATCACACAGAATGTGCGAGATTATGCGCAAAATCAACACAATGCCAATCAATCAAATGATGAAGATGCAGAAGTTGAAGCAGGTCTCAATGCCATGAAAACCGCTTATCAGGAACATGGTCAAAAACTGTACCACAAAGTGTAAATCGACTAAAAAAAGATTTTCCAACGAACCATTCTCGGTTAGGATGAGATATGTACAATCTCATCCTAATTTATGATGAATATTCTTGAGCACGCCAGCTTTTCAGCATCCGACGTTTCGATAGAATCTCGAGAGAACTTATTTCGAGGGTTCATTCAGGTAGAGAAAGTCACAATAAAACATAGATTATTTAATAAATCTAATTATTCATCATCTATTCATCGTGAATTAATTCACCGCCCCGAAGCGGCTGGTGTTTTACTATATGATAATCAACAAAGACGTTTTGCTTTGATCGAACAATTTCGAATTGGCGCATTAAACGATACCGTTTCACCTTGGCAATTGGAATTGATTGCTGGTGTTTTAGATGGGGATGAAACACCTGAAACATGTATTCGCCGTGAAAGCTTAGAAGAAGCGGGTTGTGAAGTTCATGACTTACAACATTTATTTACCTTCTATCCTTCGGCAGGGGCATGTTCAGAAATTTTTCACTTATATGTTGCAAATGTTGAATTACCAACATCAGGTGGCGTGTTTGGAATGCCAGACGAAGGTGAAGACATTCAACTTCATTTGTTTGATTACTCCGATGCACCTCTATTATTAAAAAATGGGCGATTGAGAAATGCACCTGTCATTATGGCATTGCAGTGGCTTACTCAGCATTTACGACAACAATAAAAATCTGAAGGGGATAAAGCGGTGACTTTTCAAGTCTCAACATTATCACAAAAAGATTTTGTGATGATCCAGATTACGGATACTCATTTACTTGAATATCCACATTTAGAATTTGTCGGAATGCAACCCGAACAAAGTTTTCATGCAGTAATCGACTTGATGCGTCAAACACACCCTGAGATTGACTTGATTGTTCATACAGGTGATTTAGCTCAGAATCCGACGCCACTCACCTATCATCGCTATCTCGAGTATATGCACAGCTTGAGCATTCCCTTTTTTCAAACACCTGGGAATCACGATGATGTCAATTATTTTCCATTCCATGAGCAAGACAAGACTGCTCCAACAGTTGTCGAGCTTGGAAATTGGTGTGTCATTTTATTAAATAGCGCCCAGCCGAATCGTATTGACGGCAAAATCGCAGATGCCCAATTGCAGCAACTTCCAAAATTATTGACTCAACTACATGATCGTTATGTCATGATTGCATGTCACCACCATCCCTTTGCAATGCAATCTGCATGGATTGATCAGCATAAATTAAAAAATTCTTCTGATTTACTTGAAACCATTCAGCCCTTTAGCAATGTTAAAGCAATTATTTGTGGACATGTGCATCAAGACTCTATTACGTCATGGCAAGGTATAGAGTTTCTATCGACACCTTCTACATGTATTCAGTTCAAACCAAAAAGTGAAAAATTTGCACTTGATGAAGAACACCCTGGCTACCGTTATATCCGTTTGAAAGCAAATGGCGAGATTGAAACACAAGTACATCGTCTGAGTAATTCTCAACGCTTGAGTAGTTCAGAAGTCTTAGGTTATGACTAAACTTTTGATTACAAATCACATCCTAGATTTATCACTAATTCTAGACAGTAATGACTACCATCTTGCTGAAAAAGTCTATATGATGTCGACCCTTGATGGAAAAAACCATCTTAGGTTTCTATAAAAACACTTGCATATCACCATATTTTTTGCGTATAGATAGTACGTGTAAGATGAGGAATGCCCTATATGGCGAATGACAACCAAAATCAAGTCTTGGACGAACACACAGCAGTGATCGACGAACAAAAATCGACTGTAAAACGTGTACGCAAAACCAAACCTAAAGCTTCTGAAGGCGGTACAACTGCGAGCTTGTTTGGGATTGAACCTTATCAGCCGAAAAAAAATGAAGAATACATGTCTGATGGACAACTTGAGCATTTCCGCCAAATCTTAAATGCATGGAAAGCAGAGTTAATGTCAGAAGTTGATCGTACGCTCAACACAATGCAAGATGAATCAACAGCTTTACCCGATGTAAATGATAGAGCGACTCAGGAAGAAGAGTTTGCGATTGAATTACGTACACGTGATCGTGAGCGTAAGCTGATTCGTAAAATCGAGCAATCATTAGAAGCGATCCAAAGTGGTGATTACGGTTTCTGCGAAACTTGCGGTATCGAAATCGGCTTACGCCGTTTAGAAGCTCGTCCAACAGCTACTCAATGTATCGATTGCAAAACTTTGGCTGAAATCAAAGAAAAGCAAAACAACGGATAACCATCCCGCCTAACCTCCCTTTAGAAAGGGAGGAATATTGCGAATTTTAAAAACCCATTGTTTTCGCATATCTCCCTCCTTGTATTGGAGGGATTAGGTGTAGATTTAATTATTTAGACAACAATAAATCTTTATGTCTTATATCGGACGTTTTGCACCCTCTCCTACTGGCCCTTTACATTTTGGTTCTTTACTGACTGCTGTCGCAAGCTATTGTGATGCCAAAGCCAATCATGGTAAGTGGTTAGTACGAATAGAAGATACCGATATTCCTCGCATTTATCCAAATAGCGAAACTCACATTTTATCTTGCATCGATGCCTTTCAATTTGAACCTGATGCCGAGATTATTTTCCAAAAAGATCGTTTAGCTATTTATGAGCAAGTACTCAATCAACTCAAACAGCAACATGCCATATATGCCTGCCAATGCACCCGAAAAATGCTCGGCTCCAATCACATCTATGCTGGCACATGCCGAGATTTAAATCTTGATTTTGCTGAGCAAGCCATTCGTTTAAAAGTCGATGATCTGCTGATTTGTTTTGAAGACAGATTACAAGGTCGACAATGTTCCAACCTAAAAGATGATCTTGGTGACTTCGTTCTAAAACGAAGAGATGGCATCATTAGTTATCAATTAGCAGTTGTGGTAGATGATTATTTACAAGGCATTACGCATGTCGTTCGCGGTGCGGATTTATTAGATAATACCGCTCGACAAATCTGGCTTGGTTCTATATTGAACTATCCAAGTTTGAGTTATATGCATTTACCCCTTGCTATGAATGGTCAAGGTCAGAAATTATCTAAGCAAAATTTGGCACAAGCATTAGACGTATCAAAGGCTTCTGAATTATTACAGCAAGCCCTATTGGCACTTGGGCAACCAAATGTTGAATTAAATCAACCTAGAATAATGCTGCAACAAGCTGTACAGCAATGGGATGTAAATTTAATCCCTAAAGGCATTCATTTGACAGGATCTTATTTATAAAACAAAAGAGACCCTAATAAATTAGGGTCTCTTTTGTATCAGAAACTAAATTCCTTAGAAATTCGATTCTTCTTTGACAGGATTTAGCTCTTGGGTTGAAGCATCAATTTTCAAAATCAGACTAATCATCGCAGCACACATCATCAATGATGTACCACCATAACTAATAAATGGCAGTGTCAAACCTTTGGTTGGCATCAAGCCCATATTCATGCCTGCATTTACCAAAATCTGTAACAGGAAAATAATGCTGATACCATAAGCTAAATAACCTGCGCGTAGATAATTATGCTGTAATGCACGATGACCAATACGAATACAACATGCCAGCATAGTAAATGAGAGAATCATGACCGTGGTTACACCGAAGAATCCAAACTCCTCACCTAAGACTGCTAACATAAAGTCTGTATGTGCTTCAGGAAGATAGGAAAGTTTCTGGACACTATGCCCCAAACCTGTTCCAAACCATTCACCCCGACCAAATGCCATCAAAGCATTTGACAACTGATAACCCACACCTAATGGATCAGCCCAAGGGTTGGTAAATGAAATAAGTCGTTGAAAGCGGAATGGTTCAAATAAAATCAGTGCGGTAATCCCTGCAAGAATCGCCCCTAACATAATCAAAAACTGAGTCGCAGGTGCGCCAGCTAAGAAGAACACGCCAACCATCATTAAAACAATCACCGCTGTTGCCCCAAGATCAGGCTCAGCAACGATAAAACCGACTGTAAGTGCCATTACTCCGCTTAAGCGTAGCAAACCTTTCCAGTGCGTTCGAACCTCTTTCGCACGGCGCACCACATAATCTGCCGTAAAAATTGCCATCACAATCTTAGCAATCTCCGTTGGCTGTATTGTGAAACCACCAACTTTAATCCAACGATGTGCGCCATTCACTTCTGACCCGACCACCAAAACGGCGAGCAGCAATATGATCGTAATCAGCCATAATGGAAACGCATTTTTAAACCATAAGTTTAAAGAGACACGATAAGTCAAAAATGCAACCACAGCGGCGACAACAATCGAAATACCATGACGAATCAAAAAATAAAATGGATTCTCATGGATATATTCTGCATACGGCATGGAAGCAGAGGCCACCATCACCGAACCCAAACAGAGTAAAGACACTACACAGAAAATCAGAATGTTACGTGGTGTCATTTCTGCTGGAAGCTTCGGCAATCGATTTAAGATTTGAGAAATCTTCTGCACTGTATTTTGGGCCAAATCCGCCATAACGCTGTTCCTAGTTTTTATTTTCACTCAAGGCATTTACACATGCCACGAACTGATGCCCGCGATCATTATAACTTTTAAACATATCAAAACTTGCACATGCTGGCGACAACAGAACCACATCTTCAGCTTGCGTTACTTGCTGAGCAAGCTCGACCGCGGCTTTTAAGCTAGATGCGTGCTGAATAACAGTTGTTCCTTGTATCGCTTGTTCAATTACAGGTGCATCCTCGCCAATTAAAATGACAGATTTCACATATTTTTGTATTGCATTACGTAAAGGACGAAAATCCTGACCTTTGCCTTGACCACCTAAAATTAGTGCTAATTTGCCTTTATTGACTTCAATAGCAGCACCAAGACCATCAATCGCCGCTAGAGTTGCACCGACATTTGTTCCTTTTGAATCATTGTAATAACGCACACCATCAATCGTTTGCACATATTCACAACGATGCTCCAAGCCTTTGAATGTTTTCAATGTCTCCAACATACTCGGTAAAGGGAATCCAACCGCTTCACCAATGGCTAAACAAGCAAGTGCATTTGCTACATTGTGCATTCCTTGAATATACATCTCAGAGGTTTTTAAGATACGCTCTCTTCCACGTGCCAGCCACATGGTGCCATCTGCATCTCTCAACACACCATATTGATTTAAATCAGGAGCATTCAAACCGAAACTTTGCATTGGTGTTGCATCAGGCACTAAAGGACGGCTTAAATTATCATCACGGTTATAAACGACTTTTTTAACACCTTGGAAAATACGATGTTTGGCTTTGTGATAACCCAACATATCACCGTGACGATCCAAGTGGTCTTCACTCATATTGAGAACAACCGCAACTTCAGCATTCAAATGCGAAGTAGTTTCCAACTGGAAACTCGATAACTCCAAAACGATGAGTTCAGGTTTATCTTTTAATAAATCTAAGGCTGGTCGACCTAAGTTTCCACCAACAGCCACTTTCTTTCCAGCATCCTGAGCCATCAAACCCACGAGTGTTGTCACTGTACTTTTAGCATTTGACCCTGTAATCGCAATAATGGGAGCATCAGTTGCACGGCGTAAAAGCTGAATATCCCCTACAACTGGAATTCCTTTATCAATGGCTTGTTGAATTTCAGGTAATTATGGTGCTAAGCCAGGACTTAAAATAATCTCTTCGGCCTGAAGTAATAGCTCTGTATCGAGTCGTCCAAAGCTCGTTCTCACCTCAGCAGGAATTTGATCATGACCTGGTGGAGTTTCTCGAGAGTCTGTTACTGCAACTTGGTAGCCTTGTTCATGCAGAAAGTTTACTGCTGACACACCAGAAATACCCAAGCCAGCAACAACTTTTAATCCACCACGTTGTATTAACATTTTTGCCCCATTTTATCGCAGATCACAGAATGGCAAAAATGTTAGCACTTTGCTGTTTTGAATGCTTTTTCAGTTTTATCTTTATTCGCATTTTTTTGTGTCAGTGCGTAAAAAAGCCATCATTCGATGGCTTTATAAACAAAAAATCTTAACGCCATTTCACAGCTTGAATCTCTTCAGTTTTTTTATTGTCCTTTTCATCGCTTGCACAACCACATCCACCACCACATCCAACAACCATTTTAGGTTTCAATCGTAGTGCTAAGCGTCGCCAACCAAAACGTTGACATACATTCGACAAAGACATGAACATAGCATTTGCGGTTTGAGGAAATACCTTTTTAAAGACAACTATGGCACTCCAACCGACCAAAACCGCAATAATCAGATACTCAAACATATGCAACTCCTATCTAGCCCCAAATTCGCGAAGCGATTTGGTAAGTAAAGAAAGACATCAAATAAGCCAAACCAAATAAATATGCGGTCATCACAGCCACATGTTTCCAAGAACCTGTTTCTCTACGCACCGTTGCCAAAGTTGCTAAACAATGTGGCGCATAAACAAACCACACTAGCAAAGACAGTCCTGTAGCTAAAGACCAACCTGTTCCATCTGCACTAATTAAATGAGCCAAGCCTTGGGCAACAGCTTCATCATCAGCTCCAGATAAGGCATATACTGTACCCAGTGCAGCAACTACTACTTCACGTGCTGCCATCGCTGGAATAAGTGCAATACAAATCTGCCAATTGAATCCAACTGGGGCAAAAATAGGCTGCATTAAATGCCCCAACATACCAGCAAAACTATAATCAATCGCAGGTTGAGTGGCACCTTCAGGCGCTTGTGGGAAAGTACATAAAAACCAAAGTAAAATCGAAAGCGCGAAGATAATTCCACCCACGCGTTTTAAGAAGATTTTTCCACGATCCAATAAACCAATGCCGACACTTTTTAAATCGGGGATACGATAGCTTGGCAACTCCAATAAAAGCGCATGTTGTGATTTATCTTTTTGCAAAAATTTCATCACAAATGAAACACATAATGCGCTAACAATACCCGCCATATATAGACCAAACAACACTAAACCTTGAAGATTAAAGATTCCCCAAACGGTCTGAGCTGGAATAAAAGCTGCAATCAATAAAGCATATACAGGTAAACGAGCTGAACAAGTCATTAATGGCGCGACCATAATCGTCGTGAAACGATCACGGGGATCACTAATACTTCGAGTAGCCATAATGCCCGGAACAGCGCAAGCAAAACTTGAAAGCAATGGAATAAACGCGCGACCACTCAAACCTGCTTTAAACATCAATTTATCAAGCAAGAACGCAGCACGAGGTAGATATCCAGATTCTTCCAAGACTAAAATGAAGAAGAACAGGATCAGAATTTGTGGCAAAAACACCACTACTCCACCAGCACCTGCAATAATCCCATCAACCACTAAACTTTGTAAAAGCGGTTGACTGATATGAGCACCTAATGTTTCACCAAGCCATCCAAAGAATGTTTCAATTCCATCCATAAATGGTGCTGCCCAAGCGAATACGGCTTGGAAAACGATGAACATCATCACTGCTAGACTGAGCAAACCCAACACTGGATGCAAGAAGATTTTATCAAGGAAATCTGTACGCTTATCTTCCTGATCTACGAAATTCACGACATCTTTGAAAATGGTTTCAATTTTCTGATGATGCTCACCAGTCAAACCACTCAGCTCGGTCTGCGGAACGGTATATTTCCCTTGATCAAGTGCATGTAATAAATTTTCGATTCCTGAATTACGTACAGCAACCGTCTCAACCACAGGTACACCTAAACGTTGAGATAATTTTTGTGTATTGATTTGAATACCACGACGACGTGCTTCATCCATCATATTCAAAACCACGAGGATCGGACGACCAAGCTCAATAATTTCTAATACGAGACCAAGATGTAGTTTTAAGTTCGTCGCATCTACCACACACAAGAAAGCGTCTTGCTGACCTTCCTCAGCTATTTTACCTTGGCAGACGTCACGGGTAATTGCTTCATCGGGACTGGTTGCTTGTAAACTATAAGTTCCTGGCAAATCTAGAACACGAACATTTTTACCTGATGGCAGCTGAAAATGTCCGACTTTACGTTCAACCGTAACACCCGCATAGTTTGCTACTTTCTGGCGGGTACCAGTTAAATGATTGAATAAAGATGTTTTACCGCAGTTTGGATTTCCCACAAGGGCAACACGAAGTGCATCACTCATGTAGGTGCTCCTTCCAGCTGAATTTCAATTTTATCGGCTTCAGATTTGCGCAGAGCAAAACGGGTAAAACCTATTTGGATTAGAATCGGGTCACCACCAAAAACACCTTTGGTAATCACTTGAACTTGTGCGCCAGGCACAAAACCCAAACTCTCAAGACGTATCGCTACCAGATCTGGTTCATCATTATCATTCACTAGGCGATTCACTTGCGTGATTTTCGCTGTTTGTTTGACTTTTAATGCTGACAATCGCACCGTTTCTAACCCATAACTCTTTTGCACGTAGTATACAAGCAAATGAGAATAATTACCAAAAGCAATCTCAGTGGCATTTAGTCTTGTCACAGATCGACAACAAATACTTTTTCTTTTACAGTGCAGTAGATGAAAGGATTTAAGCTGTTATGTTAAATAAAAAACCTCGTATTCCTGCTGCTGTAAAAATCCCTGAACATTTAAGTTTTTTACATGGATTTCGTGATTATTTAGTTGCACAAACAGTAAGCCCGCATACTCGTAATGCCTATTTATCTGATTTAATTCAATGTAGTGACTTGCACGACACAGTGGTACTTACTGAGTGGTCAAGTGATGATATTGCCGATGTACTGATCGCACTGACCAAACATGGCAAAAGCCCACGCTCGATTGCTCGGTGTTTATCAGCTTTACGGCAATTTTTTAAATTTCTCAGAGAACAAAAACTTAGAGATGATAATCCTGTTGCGACACATCAATCCCCAAAGATTGGTCGAGCATTACCCAAAGATTTATCAGAGCATGATGTTGAAGCACTGATAAATGCACCAGATATCAGTACCGCTTTGGGTTTACGTGATCGAGCCATGCTTGAAGTTTTATATGCTTGTGGTCTACGTGTTACAGAACTACTGAATTTACGTTTAGAGTTAATAAATTTAAAACAAGGCTTCTTACGTATTACAGGTAAAGGAAATAAAGAGCGTCTTGTCCCGCTAGGTCAATACGCATGTGAATGGGTCGAGAAATACTTATCAAAATCCCGTCCACAGCTTTATAAAAGTAATACCGATTATTTATTTCTTACCCAACATGGCGGAATCATGAGTCGGCAAAACTTTTGGTACGCGATCAAACGCTATGCTTTACAGGCCAATATATCTGCAGAATTATCCCCGCATACCCTGAGACATGCGTTTGCCACACATTTACTCAATCACGGCGCTGATCTGCGTGTAGTACAAATGCTACTCGGTCATAGCGATCTTTCAACCACACAAATTTATACGCATGTCGCTCAACATCGAATGCAAGAGCTGCATAGCAAACATCATCCAAGAGGTTAAACCGACCGTTTATCTATGACGCATTCAACAAGTTGATTGAGTTCACAAAGCTTAAGCAAGATTTAACGAAGTCAGATGTTTTTTTTGCTATGCTTAGACCCTTAATACAAATGAATACGTAGAAAAAAGGTTCTTTATGGTATTTACTCGGTCTAAGCTTGCACTTGCTTGTGCATTAGCATCAACTTTATTAGTTAGTGCCTGCTCAAAAGAAAATTCAGCGCAAAAACAAGATGCTCTTACAGCAACAGCGCCTGCTACGGGTGAAGCATCAACCTTAAGTGAACGAAACGCGCAACAACGTTTAGTCTCAACCTTAGAAAAGCATCTTAAAACTGCAAATATCAACGCTAAAATTATTGCAGTTAAAAAAACAGAAGTTCCTAATCTATTCTGGGTGAGTCTAGAAGGCATGGGTTCTGTTTATGCCACTAGTGATGGTCAATATATCATCCAAGGCGATGTGATCCGTTTAGGCGACAAACAGCTACAAAATGTTAGCGAAGCTCTGCAAGCTACAGAAAATAAAAAACATTTAGCAGCACTCAAAACTGAAGATTTAATTGTTTACCCAGCGGAAGGCGGTAAAGCTAAGCATGTGATTTATGTCTTTACCGATTCAAGCTGCCCGTACTGTCACAAGCTGCATGAACATTTACCTGAAATTAATGCCAAAGGTATTGAAGTTCGTTATATCGCATGGCCACGTGGTGAGCAGTTTATGCCTACGATGCAAGCAATTTGGTGTAGTGAAGATCGCAAAGCTGCATTTGATCAAGCATCACAAGGTCTTCCTGTTGCTGCAGCAGAATGTAAAAACCCTGTACGTGATCAATATCAGTTAGGTTTAAACATGGGCGTTAATGGCACACCAGCAATTTATAACGTTGACGGCGAATATCTTGGTGGATATATGACACCAGAAGAAATCATTAAACGACTCGAAAAATAAATCCTCACAGCAACTCCACAAAGCGACTTGGGCGACAGATTAAAGATGATCTTAGCCCTAGTGTCTGCGCACTTTTTTAGCTATGATCAAGCTTCATTAAAATGATTGAATAAAATGGAGTGTGACGTGAAACCAGTTCGTCTGGCGATACTCGGTCTTGGTACTGTAGGTGGTGGAGCCCTTAAATTATTACAAGAAAATGCTGCTGAAATTAAACGCCGTACTGGTCGAGAAATTCAAATTACACACGTAGGCACCCGCCGTCCACGTCCAGATCTACAACTCGAAGGCATTAAACAAAGCTCAGATCTCATGGAGATTGTGCGTCAACCTGATGTTGATGTAGTCGTTGAAGTCATGGGTGGCATTCATCCTGCTTATGAAGTCATCATGGAAGCCATTAAGCATGGCAAGCAAGTTGTTACCGCAAACAAAGCTTTACTCGCAGAACATGGTAATGAGCTATTCAAAGCAGCAGAAGACAATGCCGTACAAATTGCTTATGAAGCAGCTGTTGCTGGTGGTATCCCAATTATTAAAGTCATCCGTGAAGGTTTAGCAGCTAACCATATCGAATGGCTTGCAGGCATCATCAACGGTACAGGTAACTTCATTCTGACTGAAATGCGTGAAAAAGGTCGTGCATTTGATGATGTTCTCAAAGAAGCTCAAGAGCTTGGCTATGCTGAAGCAGATCCGACATTTGATGTTGAAGGGATTGATGCTGCACACAAACTGACGATTTTGGCATCTTGTGCGTTTGGTATTCCACTTCAATTCGATAAGGTTTATACCGAAGGCATTAGTAAAATCACAGCTCAAGACGTGAAATATGCTGAAGAACTTGGCTTCCGTATCAAACATTTAGGTATTGCGCGTCGTGCTGAAAAAGGCATTGAGTTACGAGTACACCCAACCTTGATTCCTGCTGAAGAATTGATCGCAAACGTGAATGGCGTAAAAAATGCGGTACTTGTTCAAGCAAATGCGGTGGGTCCGACACTGTATTACGGTGCTGGTGCAGGCGCAGGACCAACAGCTTCCGCAGTCGTAGCTGATGTGATTGATATTGTTCGGGATATCTCATACACCGAAGATGGTGCTGGAACAATCCCTCAACTTGCATTCGAAGCGCTTACAAATGTACCAATCCTAAGCCGTGAAGAAATGACAACGGGATATTACATTCGTTTAAATGCAGAAGACCAAACTGGTGTGCTCGCTGATGTCACTAGCATTCTCAGCCGTTCAGGTATTAGTATTGATGCGATCATGCAACAATCTCGCCTTAAAGACCTCATCCCAATCGTGATTTTGACTGATCCAATTGTTGAATCAAAAATGGATGAAGCTCTTGCTCAAATTCAAGCATTACCAGCTATTCGTGGCGAAATCGTAAGAATTCGTTTAGAATCGCTCGATAGTTAATCAGGTTGAGGGAAAATGCCTTCCCTCACCCCGCTCTACCTCATATTGGAACACCATCATGTCGAATGCCAATCGTTATACTGGTCTTGTAGATCGTTATCGTGACCGTTTACCTGTGTCTGCAACTACACGTGCAATTTCTTTAGGCGAAGGAAATACTCCTCTTATTAAACTTGAGAACATTCCACGTATTATTGGCAAAGACGTTGAAATCTATGTGAAGTACGAAGGTCTTAACCCAACAGGTTCATTCAAAGACCGTGGTATGACGATGGCTGTAACCAAAGCGGTTGAAGAAGGCTCGAAGGCAATTATCTGTGCATCAACAGGGAATACTTCAGCTGCAGCAGCGGCATATGCAGCACGTGCAGGAATTAAAGCATTCGTTTTGATTCCTGAAGGCAAAATTGCAATGGGTAAAATGGCTCAAGCAATGATGTACGGTGCAATCACCATGCAAATCCGCGGTAACTTCGATGACGGTATGCGTCTAGTAAAAGAAGTAGCAGATCAAGCGCCTGTGACTATCGTAAATTCAATCAATCCTTACCGTTTACAAGGTCAAAAAACCATTGCGTACGAAATTGTTGAAGCTCTAGGGCGTGCACCTGACTACCACTGTTTACCAGTAGGTAACGCAGGGAATATCACTGCACACTGGATGGGGTATACAGAAGCAGTAGCAAATCAACCTGCTGATCAGTTCGAACAAGTCATCTATGATGCAGCAACAGATCAATTCACTGGTCCTAAACCTGAAGGCTTACCAACGATGGTTGGTTATCAAGCTTCTGGTGCAGCGCCATTCTTACGTGGTGCTCCAGTGGAAAGTCCAGAAACCGTTGCAACGGCTATTCGTATTGGTAATCCACAAAGCTGGAATCATGCAAAAGCAGTTGTACGTGATTCGAAAGGTTGGTTCGATGAACTTCAAGATAGCGAAATTCTTGAAGCTCAACGCTTACTTTCTATGTATGAAGGTGTTTTCGTAGAGCCAGCTTCTGCTGCTTCTATCGGTGGTGCTATTCGTGACATCAAAGCAGGTAAAATTGCTGAAGGTTCTGTGATCGTATGTACTGTGACAGGTAACGGTTTAAAAGATCCAGATACAGCAATCAAACAATGTGCGGATGCTGTGATGTTATCCATCGATGCAACGATGGATCAAGTTAAAGATTCTATTCTTTCAAATATGTAAGAATAAATTTTTAGTAATAAAAAACCAGTTGCTTGCAACTGGTTTTTTATTAACTAGAACATGATTTTATTCTTCATATTCATAATCTTCATCATAGCTATATTGTTTCGCTAAGTCTTTTTCAATTTTTTGAATTTCTTCTAGACTAATTTCCTTAATTTCAAACAAAGGCTGCTTCAATAGCGAATTCACAGCATACAATGCTTCATCTTGCCAAGCATCAATGACAAGGGTTTGTTTTGCTTCATCATAACTTAAACCAGATCGTGTACTAATCATTGCTTGCAATAAAATCGGTTGGGCTGAAAGTTCATCCAAGCTGCCTTTTATTTCAATTGCTGAATAATCATAATCAGCAAAAATATGCTCAACTTTAGATTTAAAAGCATCTAAACTTTCTGAATATATTAAACCCGCAAAGCATTCATCATGTTCCTCAACCCATTGTTGTTTTTTTACAGACCATAAACCATAAAACTTGACTTGATTTTCGAATTCAACCAATTGGAATTTTTGCATTCCAGCAAGCTGAATAAATTCAAAGGTATCATCGTCACTTAAACTTGCAGGTAATACATCGTCAGAAATATCCCCTTCTTCGCAAATATGTTCACCACAACGCGAATATACGAAATCATCTAATTGTTGCAATAATGCTTCATCAGCATCAAAAAGAGATTCAACTTCATATAATGCAAAATCACGTGCTCCATCTATCTCAAGTTTTTTATAAGCTAATTCAGCCTGTTGCTTATTATCAAAAACATTCGCAATACGATTGCCAGCTACGTAGAAAACTTCATCGTTATAACCAAAATACTTGGCACGAATCACATATGTGCTCATTTTATTCCCCTAAAAATATATCGTTAAGTCGTTTGTTTTATTTGATGTAATGCTTGCGCACTCAGAGGAATTGCCATCCCATTGTCCATCCACAATTCAAAATGCATCGCATTAAAAAAATCAGCAGGGCTATAACGAATATTTCCCAAACTAGGCAGTGATCCCAATCGAGGTAAGATATCAAAAATAAACCAGCTATTATGTGTCAGTAATAAAGAATGTAATTTACCCGTCAATGCTAATGGCGATAACATCATTTGCGAAATTGTTTTATCCTTTACATAGTTAAGATGTAATTGTTCTAAATGTTGTTCAAAGTTTTGGGGTAATTGTTTTACATCTATCGCATTTACAAAATCATGTAAGGTCGGAATAAAACGCTGTTGATAGTCCACTAACAAATGATCACGCTCACACAAATCTTTAACATCAACAGATTTGCCTGTACTCGTCACTAGACTATGCCCAAAGATAGGTACTACAACTGAGTTAATTCCCCATAAAGTATGCAAAACTCGGTGTCGTGCATCACTGCATAAGCTTTTGGTACTATCTATAAAAGCATGAATTTCATAGTAGTCTTCAGGCTCCCCACCCCAACGTTTTGCGGAAATCCGAGCATGTTGCATCGCATTCATGATTGAATGTCATCATTTATTGTAGTGAATAAATATTACTCTATTTTTTATTTATTAATACATATAATTATTTGATAAAAGACAAGTTATGTCGTCTTTCTCTGATTTTTTAAAGACATAAAAAAGCTCTTCATAAAAAAGAGCTTTTAACAATCCAATGCTACTAAATACGTTTTGGTAGGGTAGCCACCCAATTTAATAGATTAGTCGCATCATTTGTACGTGCTTGAGAAGTTGAAGCCCCGAGCAATACGACAACAGCTGGACGAGAATTAACTGTGGTGTGCATCACTACACAACGTCCTGCCTCATTGATATAACCTGTTTTTGATAAGTTAATATTCCAACCACCATTACGTACTAATGCATTGGTATTATTAGACTTCAAAACACGATAGCCTAAATTAAAATCATAAGTAGGTGTTGTTGAGAACTGACGAATCAAACCATATTGAGATGCAGCACTAACCAAAATACCTAAATCTCTTGCTGATGAAACATTATGTGGATCAAGGCCTGTGGATTCAGCATAACGAGTTGATGTCATACCTAATTGTCTTGCTTTAGCATTCATCGCAGCCACAAACGCTGAACGACCACCTGGATATGTACGAGCTAAAGCAGCAGCAGCAGGATTCTCAGATTTCATCAATGCAAAAAGCAGTAGTTCTGCGCGATTCATCGTATCCCCAGCACGCAATGTAGAACTTGAGTTCTTACCACCAGCACCAGCGAAATCGATTTGTTGTAAGGTGATCTCTTCCGACATGTCTAAACGAGCATCAGCTGTCACAACTGCGGTCATGACTTTAGTAATCGATGCAATTGGAACTGCTAAGCTACTATTTTTACTGTACAGTACTTCACCAGTTTGTGCATCCATGACTAATGCTGCACGTGCATTGACAGAGGGTTGATTGCTATACCCGAAAGTGTCACGTATTTGTACGTTCTTTTGAGGCGCCGTTGATGAAGTAATGGAAGCAGAGCCACTCCCTCGTAAAGTTGTCGTGACTGAAGTTGAACCTTGTGGGCTAATCTCAGTCTCATCATCTTCCAGAAATTGACTGACATCATTTGCAGACCAACTAATCGAAGCTGACGAACTGCCCGCACTCGGAGATACTGAATTATTATTCACTAATTCAGCAAAACTTGTTGAACTCCACGCCAACAAGATCGACATGCTTAACACATGCAAGACAGATTTTTTAGAATTTTTCACGACACAATACTCAACTCAGGACGCTGTACATTTGCGCTTACTATCATTATGCCTTACATTTGAACAAATCGGGTAAAGCTTTTGTAGACACAATTGTGTACAACTATTCTCTAATCACAAAGAATAGGATTGCTAATTTTGTCGTTTCATTGCAAGCTAATTTTGCTTTATGTAACAAAAAACCAGTTTTTTGAAAAAAAAGGAGGTCTTCTTGATCACTGTTCTCGTTGTTGATGATCATGAACTCGTACGCACAGGCATTTGCCGTATGTTAGAAGACCATCCAGATGTAGATGTTATTGGACAAGCTGAATCTGGCGAGGAAGCAATTGCATTGGTTCGTCAAAAACACCCTCAAGTGGTGTTGCTTGATGTCAATATGCCAGGAATTGGTGGCGTTGAAACTACTCGCCGACTACTCCAGTCAGCACCAGATACAAAAGTGATTGCTGTCAGTGGTTTAGCAGAAGAACCCTACCCATCACTACTGCTCAAAGCTGGTGCTAAAGGTTATATTACCAAAGGTGCACCAATTTCAGAGATGGTTCGAGCGATCAATAAAGTCATGCAAGGTGGTAAATACTTCAGTGCTGATATTGCAGAGCAGTTAGCTAGCTCATATCTTTCAGATACTCAACAATCCCCATTTGATTCGCTTTCAGAACGTGAAATGCAAGTTGCGATGATGGTCGTTAACTGTATTAGTGCTCAGGAAATTGCTGATAAATTGTTTGTAAGCGTTAAAACTGTCAATACTTATCGTTATCGTATTTTTGAAAAACTTGGGATTGATAGTGATGTCAAACTCACACACTTAGCGATTCGATACGGTCTTATTAAACCTTAAGAAAAGTGATCACATATGCTGGGCAAAATAGCCTCTTCCGTCTCCCAAACCGTCTATAAGCTTGGTATTTGGTATAGTGGATATCGGCTGATTATCTCTATCAGCCTTTTGCTCATTTATTTATTAACGGCTGAGCAATTAGCCTCAGACTATGATTACCCTTTTTTATATTTCTATACACTGATTTGCTTTATTGCATTTAGTATTTTCCAGCTTTTTTTACTCAAAATACTTCCAGTACAAGTCACTAAACAGCTCATTTTAATTTTTCTTATTGATGTGATTTGTTTAGCGTTGATTACTTTCTCTGCGGGGGGGCCAAACTTACAATTAAGTTTGCTGTACGTAATCGTAATCTTTTCTTCTGCAATTCTACTAAACTCTCAGCTCTCGCTGATCGTGACACTTTTTGCTGTCATTATGGTGGTTTATCAACGTTTTATCGGTGATTTTTTTAGTTACAATAACTTAAATCATTTAAGTAATAGTATCTTTCTCGCTTTTCTATTCTTTGTTGTGCATACGATTGGACGTATTGCAGTACACCGTTTTAAAATTTTGGAAATATTAACATTCCATCAATCCATAGAGATTCATCAACTTCAAAATATCAACCGCTACATCCTTGAACAGATTGAAGATGGTTATCTCGTTCTAGATGAAAGTAACCATATTGTTTTAAGCAATCCTGCTGCGAATACTTTACTTGGAATTAACGTTCCTGTTTCTACTGAGAAAACACCTTTAATAAAATGGCAACCCGATCTTTTTGAGCTGATCAAATTTAGTGAGCTAAAAGATGGTGAGGAATTTAGTTTTGAATCACAACTTAGCCCATACACGGTCAATGTTCGAGTCAAACATTTAATTGTTCCTGAACAACCCCTATTCTTATTGATCCTGAAAGATGCCCAAAAACTTACTCAACAGGTTCAACAATTAAAATTGGCGGCTTTAGGACAACTTTCTGCAAGTATTGCACACGAAATCAGAAATCCACTTGCAGCTATTGTACAAGCCAATGAATTACTTAAGGGTAGCGATATCCATCAGCAAGACATGCTATCTCGAATGATTAGCAAACAGGCAAAAAGGATCGATAGCATCATTCAAGATACTCTGGGAATGGCACGTAATAAACCTACTGAACCACAAATTATTCAATTAACAGAATTTTTTGAAACATTATTAAATGAAGATTTAGCAGATGTTAAATCTAAGATCCGAATCAGTTTGCCTGAAAATTTAACGATCATGTTTGATGAAAAACAATTAAGACAAGTATTAATCAATCTTATTCGTAATGCTATAAGACACAATGCACCTGAAGCAGAATATATTGAAGTGAATATTCATCTAAATGATGGTCGCACCCGAATAGATGTGATTGATTTTGGTACAGGCGTTGCAAAAAGAGATATTTCTCAGTTATTCAAACCATTTTTTAGTACCGAAATTAAAGGAACTGGTTTAGGATTGTACTTGTCTCATAGTTTTTGTGAGGCAAATCATGCAAAGCTCAATTATATAGAGCAACAACAAGGAGCATGTTTCAGGATTGAATGCTCAAAAATTCATTGATTAAATTAGGTTTTTCGGGGAAATGGCAACTAAACAACCTCTCGTCTTACTCGTAGACGATGAAGAAGACTTGTGTCTTCTTATGCAAATGACGCTCGCACGTATGGGAATCAAAACTCATCTTGCATATCGTGTGGAGCAAGCCAAAAAATTCTTTACCGAGTTTCAGTACGATGCATGTCTAACCGATCTTAACCTTCCAGATGGAAATGGTCTCGATCTCGTCAAACATGTGACTCAAAACTATCCAAACACACCAATCGCTGTTCTTACTGCTTACGGAAATATGGACATTGCAATTGCAGCACTGAAAGCTGGGGCGTTTGACTTTGTTAGCAAACCAGTGAATCAGACACATCTTGATCAACTGATTCAAAAAGCTTTAAACCGCCCTCAACCAGAACAAGAGGCGGTAGAAACAGCCTTAGAAAACAAATTGTTGATTGGGCGTTCAGCACCTATTCAGCAATTACGGATCGCTTTAAAAAAGATTGCTCGTTCTCAGGCACCTGTTTTTATTACAGGTGAATCAGGAACAGGAAAAGAAGTTGTTGCAAACTTAGTTCATCGTTTAAGTAATCGCAGCGAAGGACCTTTCATTGCCATCAACTGTGGTGCTATTCCAACAGAATTAATGGAAAGCGAATTGTTCGGTCATAAGAAAGGCAGCTTTACAGGTGCAACACAAGATAAACAAGGTCTTATCTTATCGGCACACGGCGGCAGCCTTTTTTTAGATGAAATCGCAGAACTTCCCTTAAATATGCAAGTAAAACTTTTACGTGCAGTACAAGAGAAAAAAATTCGTCCAGTTGGCTCAGATCAAGAAATTGATGTGGATTTCCGTGTGATTAGTGCCAGCCACCAAGATTTAGAACTCTTGGTTCAGCAAGGTCGCTTTAGACAAGATTTATTCTTCCGCATTCATGTGATGGATATCGTATTGCCCCCACTTCGTGAACGTGGTCAAGATATCTTAATTCTGGCAAATCATTTTATTCAAAAGATTAGCCAAGAATGGGAGTTACCTGTTAAATCCCTCACCACACGTGCAGAGCAATTCCTCTTGCAGCAATATTTTCCAGGTAACGTTCGCGAACTTCGAAACATTATTGAACGTGCAATCACTCTCAGTGATGATGAAACCATTGATTTGGCTCATTTGCAAACTGCACCTCTGCGTAGCTCAATCAGTATTCCTTCAAATGCTTATGTTCAGTCAGATGAAAGTGAAATAACGCTGCAAAGTGCGAGTCCAAACCCAAGCTCTAAAAAATTACCGCCAGAAGGTTTGGAGCGCTATTTAGAAAATATTGAAAAAGAAGTGTTATTGAATGCTTTAAATCTGACCCACTGGAATCGAACGCTAGCAGCAAAAAAACTTGGAATGACCTTCCGATCTTTACGCTATCGTTTGAAAAAGTTTGGTTTAGATACTGAGGATGATGAGTAATCTTCGAATAAAAAAGCCCCATAAAATTTGGGGCTTTTTTTAGATTTTGCTTTTTAAAGTCAATTCTGCCACATGTTCTAGATATGCATCTTCCCTTGTTTCAGGCGACAACGGATAGGTTTGATGAGGTTGAATCCCTTGACCTTCAATCATATGTCCTTCAGGCGTATAATAATGAGAAACCGTCATTTGTAAGGCGGCTCCGCTAGGAAGTGGAAAAAGCTTTTGCACCACGCCTTTTCCATAACTATTTTCACCAATTACCCACGCTCTTTTATGCTCTTTTAATGCAGCAGTAAATACTTCAGCAGCTGATGCGGAACGATGATTAATCAAAATTCCTACTTTTAGATTTTGAAAGTCATTTGAAGGAAGTGCTTGAAATTGTTGATCTCCCTCGGAACGACTTTTTGTCGTCACGATCAAACCTTGGTTTAAAAATAAATCGGCTGACTCAACAGCAGCGGATAACAATCCACCTGGATTATTACGTAAATCCAAAACAACAGCTTTCAAACGATTTGAACTATATTCATCAATAATTCTTTTGATTTCATTTGCAGTGTCTTGTTGAAAGACACGAATTTTTAAAACTAAAACTTGATTGTGCAGTAACTCAGGTTCGATATCCGTTTCAACTTTTTTGTTTCTGACTAAGATGATAGTACTCGTGCTATTTTCAGCTTGTATTTGTACTGTACTTCCGATGGACCCATAAAGTAAGCCGAGAACTTGATCTTGATTTAGATTTTTTAATTCTTGATTATCAATTTTTAAAATTGTCTGCCCATTTCGCAAACCCAATTTATTTGAATCAGAACCTGTTTTTAAATCTTGAATCTGCCATGCGCGCATATGCGTGTCGTAATTCAAATTAAAATCAACTGATGCTAAATCACCTTCGGTATATTGAATGAGTTGGCGATATTCTTCTGCAGAAAGATAACGAGAATAACGATCTAGACCACTGACTAGACCTTGTATGGATTGTTGGAACAAAGCATCATCAGATTTTTTATCGACGTAATTGTCCTTCACAATGCTATAGATTTGAACAAACTGTTGAATTGATTCTATCGGAACTTCGGCACTACGAGATTCAGGATTCTCATCCCACTCATGTGTATGTGAGATCGGTGCAGCAAAGGAAGAGTATCCCCCACACATCAACAAACTAGCAAATAATGCGCGATATATGTTGTTGTGTGGGGTCATTCTCTCACCTTATTGTAACGTAATTAGATTTTTGCCTTGCATCTCTTGTGGAACAGGAAGATTCATCAAACTAAGCAAAGTTGGTGCTACATCTGCAAGCACGCCACCTTCAGCAATTGTTGCTTGTGTAGGTCCAACATAAATGAATGGTACCAGCTCAGTGGTATGTTGCGTATGTACCTGTCCGCTTTCATAGTCCTGCATTTGCTCTACATTACCATGATCAGCAGTAATTAACATATGACCTTTGTTTGCCATCACCGCTTCGTAGACTCGACCTAAACATGCATCCACAGTTTCTACTGCTTTCACAGCAGCATCAAACACACCAGTATGACCAACCATATCACCGTTAGCATAGTTCACAACTAACAGATCAAACTCACCTGAATTGATTGCATTAACCAACTCATCAGTGACTTCAATTGCACTCATTTCAGGTTTTAAATCGTAAGTTGCAACATTCGGTGAAGGAATCAAAATACGCTTTTCACCTGCATATTCATCCTCACGACCACCACTAAAGAAGAACGTAACATGTGCATATTTTTCTGTTTCAGCAATTCGTAACTGTGTCTTACCCAACCCTGATAGATATTCACCAATCGAATTCTTCAACTCTTCAGGCATATAAGCAACGGGAGCATCAATACTTGCTTGATAACGAGTCAGCATAACGAATTTGGAAAGTGCTGGAATTACTTTACGTGTAAAACCTGTAAAATCTTTTTCAACAAAAGCACGAGTAATTTCACGCGCACGATCAGCACGGAAGTTCATAAATACAATACTGTCGCCATCTTGTACTTTAACAATGTCACCAATACGTGTTGCTTTGACAAATTCATCGTTTTCATCAGCGGCATAAGCGAGATCCAACGCTTCAACCGCATTGCTAGCAATACGAGTCGCCTCACCCTCAGTCATTAAACGATAAGCTTGTTCAACACGATCCCAGCGATTATCACGGTCCATTGCAAAATAACGACCAATCATCGAAACAATGCGACCTTGATTTGGGTATTGAGCAAATACAGCATCTAATTTTTCTAATGAAGGTTTCGCACTACGTGGTGGAGTATCACGACCATCTAGAAATGCATGTAAGTAAACCTTTGCACCACGTTTTAGTGCAAGCTCACACATCGCCACGATATGGTCTTCATGTGAGTGAACGCCACCCTCTGACAGCAAGCCCATGATATGCACAGCACCATTTGCAGCTTTGGCTTTTTCTACAGCATCAACCAACACTTCATGCTCAAAGAAAGCACCAGTACGGATATCTTTAGTAATACGAGTAAAATCTTGGTACAACACTCGACCCGCACCAAGATTCATATGTCCAACTTCAGAGTTACCCATTTGCCCATCTGGCAAACCGACATCTTCACCTGAACCAGAGATTAAACTATTTGGATGCTTCGCTTTCATGGCGGTTAGATTTGGCGTTTTTGCTGCTAAATACGCGTTATCTTCAACTGCTTCACGATGTCCTACACCATCCATGATTACAAGAACGTGAGGAATTTTGCCAGCATTTGCATCCGTCATATTGGACTCTCTGTTTGTCTATCATTTGATCGGCATAGTTTACCGAAATTTGACAAAATTCTCTATGACCTGACGGATGGCTTTGCTCAATCGATAAGATAGGGAAAGCAAATGCTGCGTTAACGTGCTCGATAGAGCAAATAACTACCGATGCCGAACATCAGCATAATTGGCAACAATACAAACCATGCAGGTGATGGTGCATAGACTAAACTTGCATAACCCAAGAAGTCTTGTAAATAGAAGAATCCTAACCCCGTAAAAAGTGCAATCACGAGCCTAAAGCCCATCGATTGTTGACGCAATGGACCAAAAATAAAAGAACACGCAATTAAAACCAGCGCAATCAATGCAAAAGGAGAAGATACTTTCTGCCAGAAAGCCAGTTCATAGCTCTTTGGTACTTGGCTATATTCTTCCAAATAGCGCATAAAACTAACCAACTGACTTGGAGATAAATCTTCAGGATCTAAGGTCACCATATGCACATATTTCGGCTGCAAAGCGAGACCTAATGCCTGCTGAGCATGATCAGTTTTGATCGCATTACCTTGAGCCAGCAAATCAACTTGATGTGAGTCCTGTAAAGTCCATTGACCATCTTTCACAAACTGACCTTTCTCAGCAGTAATAAAAGACTGAAGACGATAATTTTGATCAAAATCAATTGACTGAATATTGCGTAATTGCCCTTGAGAGTTTGCATAGTCAATATATGTAAAACGTTGACCTTCTCTCGACCAATATCCTTTTACTTCACCTAAAGTCGCAACACTACGTTGTTTTTTAATGCTTTGAGCTTTTTCATTTGTATATGGAATAACCCATTCACTTAATACAAAAGACAAAACAATTAATAACAGTGCTGAACGCATAACCCAGCCAACTATACGCCATAGGCTGATACCCACCGAGCGCATGACAATCAGTTCACTGTTCGATGCCAATGCCCCTAGACCAAGTACAGAACCTATCAACGCTGCTACAGGTAAAATTTCATACAAATATCGAGGCGCACCCCACAAGACATACAAAAATGCCTGCCATGCGTTGTAATTAGGTTTAAGTGAACCTAACTCACCTAGATACGTAAACAACACTTGTAAAAAGGAAAGCACCAATGTTGTTCCCAACATTGCGAGTACCGTGGTTTTTGTCACATGTTTGGCGACTATTCGACGTGCTAACATCATAACCCCACTCGCTGAATGCCTTTCTTAATTTTAGGCGCTAATTTCTGTTTGCGTGCAAAAATCGCTGCTGCAATTGCATAGACAAGAAGCACAACTGGATATGCCCAAATATCTAACTCTTCTTTACTAATTCGGGTCTTAATTGCAATCATCAATACAATTAAACTGGCAAAAATAAAAATCGCAGGAATGAGACGATAATAACGACCTTGCCTCGGGCTAACTTCAGATAATGCTACGGCGAGCAACAAAGCAACAAGGATGACAAACGGTCCAAATATCCGCCATCCCAACTCACTACGAACCACCGAATCATCACGTTTTTGCCATAATTTACTCATCGATAATGCTTCAACATCATCACTTTCAAACTTAATGTCTTTATCATTTTCTAAACGTAAGCGATATGACTGAAATTCTGCTTGAGTGTAGCGTGGCTGATTTGGATAAATTTCGTAACGTCGCCCCTGAACGAGGTCCACCACATTGGCTGTATCATTAGCCATTTCCACACGTGTAGCTTCTTTTGCCAAGATCATGACATCAGGTTTGTCTTCACGTTCAGCTTTTTGATAATAGAAAATATCTTTTAAGTTTTTGCGATCTTCTGACAAAGAGCCAGCATAAATGGTGTATGGCCCAGAAGAAATAAACTCTTTCGGTCGAACCAAATCAAAACCTGCCCGCACTGCTTGAGTTTGCATCAAACTCTCGTAAGCTCTGATTCCCGACGATGATCCCCAAAACATCAGAAAAGATTGAACAAGCAAATAGACGAAGGTCATCGGTAATAATAATTTTGCCAATTGATTTCGACTGACGCCACTACCATTCAACACCGCCATTTCATGGTCAACATAAAGTCGACCAAATACCAGCATCAATCCAATAAAGAAACCGAGTGGAAGAATCAACGTCAAAAATTCGGGTAGACGATATGCAATGATACTCAGCAAAACGCCAGCATCTAAACGACCTTGTGCAGCTCGTCCAAAAATCTTGATTAACTGACCACCCATAATAATGAGCGTAAGTAATGCAGTTACAACCAAAGAAGTGGACACCACTTGTTTGACGAGATAACGCCGAATAATCAAAGTAATGCTTCCAAAAAATAGACCAATCGTGGGGTAACGCTAGTTTACCCGAATGTTAAAAATATAAAACCTATCGTATGTTGCCGATTGCAAGCTCATACCTGAACGTGTTTAATGGACTTATCTATCTTTTTTGCTCATTAGGTTTTACATAAACAATGAAATTTACACTTCATACCGCACTACCAACTCAAGCGTCTAGTGAATCTTTGTGGATTTTAGTTGATTCAGAGCAATTACAACAAAGCACAAAGCCTTATAAAATCAACAATCTAGACAATCTTATTTCAGCAACACAATTTAAAGCAGCCTTCAACGAGAATTTACCGCTTATTGCTCAAATAGAAGAGCAAGCTAATGCCCAACTGCTTGGTTTAGGTAAAAGTAACGAGTTAAAACCGAATAAATTAGCAAAACTCGCACAAAGCATTATCAAATCGTCACAAAATAAATTTAAAGAAATTACGATTGATCTCACTGCTTTGCCAACAGATTTACATGCCTTATTCGCACTCAGTTTAAGTCAAGCAGGCTATGGTTATGACGAATTCAAATCCAAGAAAAATGAATTTGTCTTAGAAACCGTTCATCTTGTTACTGAAAAAACTCTATTAAATGATGCACAACTCAACTTAGTTCATGCTGTTCAGTCTGGACAAAACTATGCACGCGACTTAGGCAATCGACCAGGAAATATTTGCTTCCCAGAATATTTAGCTGATCAAGCACTGGCACTTGCGGCTCAATATCCAGATATGTTGCAAGTTACCATTCTTGATGAACAACAAATGGCTGACCTTGGGATGTATGCGTTCCTTGCCGTAAGCAAAGGATCTGATCGTCCAGGTCGAGTGATTACTCTTGAATACAAAGCCAATACAGATCAAGCTCCGATCGTACTTGTCGGTAAAGGTGTAACCTTTGATACAGGTGGTATCTCACTGAAGCCTGGTGCTGGTATGGATGAGATGAAATTTGATATGTGTGGTGCTGCTTCAGTACTTGGCACAATGCAGGCTCTTTGCGAAGCACAGCTACCAATTCATGTGGTAGGTGCGATTGCCGCAGCTGAAAATATGCCATCAGGTCGTGCAACTCGACCTGGTGATATTGTAACGACCATGAGTGGTCAAACTGTAGAAATTCTAAATACTGATGCAGAAGGTCGTCTGGTTCTATGTGATACGCTCACCTATATCAAACGCTTTAACCCTGCTCTTGTGATTGATATTGCAACACTTACAGGTGCATGTGTCGTTGCATTAGGTAAAGTTGTAAGTGGCTTATTTACTCCTGATGATGAATTGGCTCAAGAGCTGCTACAAGCTGGCGAACAATCACTCGATCGTGTTTGGCGCATGCCTGTAATGGAAGAATATCAGGAATTGCTAGATTCACCTTTTGCAGACATTGCGAATATCGGCGGCCCACATGGTGGGGCAATCACAGCAGCATGTTTCCTCGAACGTTTCACACGTGACTATCGCTGGGCACATCTCGATGTTGCTGGTACAGCATGGTTATCTGGAGCAGCTAAAGGAGCAACAGGTCGCCCAGTTCCATTATTGATGCAATTTTTAGCAAATCGTGCTCAAGCAAATAGCTGAATGTTGTGACATTTATTTTTGTCATAAAAATAGGGCTTGAATATAACTTTGGACGATTCAAACTTGAGAAGTTTCAAGCCCTATTTGAGCATATTGATGTATTCGCTAGTGAATACATCAACCCAACCATAAAAAACAGATATGTGTAATTAGATGTCAACTCAAGCTCAAATTAGTTTTTATCTATTTGAAAATAGTACTGAGCGACAAGTTGAAAGTGCTTGTCGTTTATGCCGAAAAATTTTGAACCAACATCCTAAAGTGTGGTGGTATTGCGATAATGCAGAAATGCAGAACGAACTTGATGAGAAGCTTTGGACTTTTGATCCAACAAGTTTTATCCCCCATGGGATTCATTTAGAAAATAGTGCCGTATGTATTTCAGAAGAATTACCATCATCCAATGATTGGATTGTCTTTAATTTTAACAATCATGCACTTGAACAAACTCAAGAATTTCGACACATTATCGAAATTATTGAAAATAATGAAATTGCGAAACAAATCGGTCGAGAAAAATTTAAAATGTATCGTCGTCTAGGTATAGCACCTCGAACATTTAAATTATAAATCCGAAATTAGAGCGTCATTCGAGGAGTGTCAGGTGGCATTAAATGTAGGTCAAGACTTTAAAAAACGTTGGTTAAACACGCCTGAAGCGGTTCGCCAAACGTATCAAGAAGATTTAGCTCGCATCTGTGATTTACTCCTGCCCCAAACACCCATCCAAACTTGGGTTCATCATGATGAACAAGCACAACGAAATTCTGCACAACGAATTGAAAAAGCATATGCTGATCTCAAAGCAGAATTAATCGAACAAGCAAGAATCCGTAAACAATTGGCTTTAGAAAAGGCGCTTGAAGAAAAACGAGCTGCTGAAGCAGCATATGCAGCACAGCTTCAAGCGGACGAAGAGCGTCAGTTCGAACAACAAACTGAACATTTAGCAGCATTACGTCATCATATTGACCAAGAAATTGCAGACCAAACTGAACGTTATCAAGTAAATCCAGAACAACCAAGTATTGATTATGCTCAAGCTCAACACATGGTCATTAAAGATGAGCAAATTCAATCTGAGCTTGAAAGTGTGCGTGTCCGACTGGAACTAGAAGCTGAAAGTATGATTGAACAAGCGGTCACAGTTTTTAGAGCAAAATTACATGCGATTGCGCAAGACGAAATAGAATACATTCTCAAAAATAGTCAATTTTCAGATAAAGAATAATAAAAAGCCCAGTTCAAACTGGGCTTTTTTGAATCATTTCAAGAAACCATTTTCGGCCAAAAATGCCATACTGATATTGGATTCAGTTTTCTGCTCAGCCGCCTTATCACCGAGTAGTAATCTTTCGATATAACGAGCCAACACATCAACTTCAAGATTGACTTTGCTTCCAACTTGCCAAGTTCCAATATTGGTACGTTCAGCCGTATGCGGGATCAAATTCAAACTCAAAATATTGCCGCGTAAATGGTTAATGGTCAGACTGATCCCATCAACTGTCACAGAACCTTTTTCTGCCAAATATTTGGCTAATTCAACAGGTGCAGTCACTTCAAAATACAATGAACGAGCATCATGGCGGACTAAAGTAATTTCACCCAAGCCATCAACATGACCACTGACAATGTGCCCACCAAAACGAGTCGTTGGCAGCATTGCCTTTTCGACATTCACCGCTTGACCAACTTTCCACTGCCCCAATGTCGTACGATTCAAACTTTCACGGGAAACATCAGCCGCATACCAATTATCGCCCCATTCGATCACCGTCAAACAGATACCATTGGTTGCAATCGAATCCCCCAAATGCACATCCGACATATCCAGATCAGTTTGAATACGTAAACGAACATCGCCGCCCACACTTTGTAAGCTCTCAACCTTACCTAAACTTTCAATAATGCCTGTAAACATGGGAGTTTCAACCTATCTTTATGCAATACGCGCCATAGTCAATGAGATACCTTAAAGCAAAGAACTTGAGATAACAAGCCACTCAGAGTTCAAATCATCAGAGATAAAAAAGGTAGTCATTTGACTACCTTTGAACAATTCGATGAAGTTTATTGAAACTCAGAAATTTGTGAGTTCATCTTTTCTTTAACTTCGACTTGCTGATGTTTTAGAAATTGGCTAAAGAAAAATTTATAACCTAATACACCTAAACACGCACCTAAAATTGGTGCAAAAATAGGAACCATAAAATATGGAACATCACGACCACCAGTAAAAGCGACAGGTCCCCAGCCCATAAAGTAAGCAACCAACTTAGGACCAAAATCACGTGCAGGATTCATTGCAAACCCTGTTAATGGGCCAAAAGAAGCACCGATTACAGCGACAAGCAATCCGACCAAAATAGGTGCTAAAGCTCCACGTGGTAAGCCATTAGTATCATCACCAATCGCCATAATTAACCAAAGTAAAAGCATAGTGATAAACATTTCCACCATGAATGCTTGACCAATAGACAACAACGGATGTGGATAGGTTGCGAAAATCCCAGCTAACTCTAAACTTTCTACGCTGCCGCGGAGCATATGATGAGTCTGCTCATAGTCCAGAAATAAGTTACTGTATAAAGCATATACAAGGAATGCACCCAAGGCTGCACCAGCGACTTGTGAAATGATATAAAAAGGGACTTTACGTTTATCAAACCCAGCAAATAAAGCTAAAGCGATTGTAACCGCAGGATTGAGATGAGCACCTGAAATACCCGCTGATAAATAAACAGCTAGAGCAACTGCTAAACCCCAAACGATACTAATTTCCCATAAACCTAAGTTTGCTCCTGCAAGCTTAAGTGCAGCCACAACACCAATACCAAATGATAGAAATATTGCAGTAGCAAAAAACTCTGCGACACATTGACCCCATAAAGTAGGTTCCGAGTGACTCATAACAACCTCACTTGGTCATAGCCACTGATCAGCATGACCTTAAATCAAGCTCGGCAAAATATATTCATTTTCGAAAATGATCAATATTTTTAAGGTTCTTTTTAGACCAAAAAGTAAAATATTTTTCAAACAACAAAATCAACAAGTTCAAATGAAAATAATATAAGCTTCTGTTTTTGATTATTATTTATAAAATTAATAATTAAATATGAATTTATAAAAGTGCTTTATAACTCACATACAAAACAATAACTTAATCTAAATATTAGCTCTAATGATTAAAAAAGATAAAAAATATAAAAGCCCAGACACCATTTTATAAAAAATGATGTCTGCATGAACCTACCATAGTGCAAGTTGCGTGCTGTTGCCTGTTGTATCGACCCCGCCTAGCTCAGCGAAATGATAAAGCTGCCCTAATAGTTGTCTTAATGGAGGACCAGACTTAGCATGAGTATCTGTAATGACAATAAATTCAAGTACACGTGCACGTTCAGATTGGCGTTGTTTACTAACTCGATAGCGTGGAACATCTTGCGTCAGTAATGTTACTTTGCCGCGTTTTAAATTCGCTGTAAGTAAATCTTTAGGCTCGATATTTCCATCAGTTGAATAGCTTGTCAAAATATAACGTGCATTAATCGTTTCAAGTAACTTCTCATAAGCATCTTTGGCATGCTTCGAAGAGTTATAAGGGCTAGGACGCTCTTTACGCCATGCTCGATCAATACCACTCTTGAAGCCCTTTGTATCAGGTGATGGCAAGTCAACTTGATCCCACAAAGTCAAAGCATTTAAAACATGATAATTACTGCTGTAAGCATGCTGGTTGTAAGGAGGATCAAGATAAGCAACATCCACCTCAAAACCACTCATTTGATTTGCTAAATGCTGAGCATCTACACACCACATTTCAGCAGCAGGTCGTTTGCTATCACCAATTTCACAAAAGCGACTTGGGGTAAGCCACAATAAAGATTCAATACGTTCTAGTGCAGTTTGAGTTCGCCCACCCCACCCTTGATGGAAACTCTTGAATACACCACTGGTATTACTCACAAAACTGGCTGAATAAAGTAATGGCGCCAACAAAGCACTCATCTCGACATCATTGATTGCACCTTGAGCTTGCCATGTCGCAATCTGTTGTCGAATTGCGTCTATACGCATGCCATTGCGGCGTTTAAAGAACAATCGATCACGGGAAGGATCGTAAATATCATCATTGCGCGGGCATAAATTATGGGTCACCCAGCCTTTGACTTCAGGGAGCCTGTTTAAGTAATCAATCGCCTTTTGATAACCACCCAACTCTTTGAAAGCTGGTGCATCCACACAAGCTAAAATGGCATGATTGAGTGCATGACTATAGGGCTCCCAATCATTAGCAATCACACGATACCCATTTTGGCGGGCTAAACGAGAAACAACACCACTCCCTGCAAAAAAATCCGCAAAAATCGGTGGGTTCTTCTTTTTACTATTCAGAGTACCTGTAATCTCAAGCGCTTCTAAAATCAAATGTAGAAGTCGACGCTTATTCCCGAGATATGGAACTAACTGATGAAAAAGATACTCGTCAGTGGTACGTGCTGCATGACGACGTTTGTGATAAACCGATGGTTCTGGATTCATATCATCTCTTGGATAGGGAGCAATCTCAGGCGAATATCTTGCCCAAGTTGGGTTACATCGACCAACTCAAAACGAAGTTGCTCTGCCATTTTGCTAAACTTAGCGTTGAACATTGGACGGGCAGATTGACCAAGTAAAGTAGGTGCAACATAACTAATCATTTCATCAACCAAACCTTGTTCTAAAAAGGCGGTTGATAAGGTTGCACCCGCCTCTACCAACACATCATAAATTTGATATTGCTGAGTGAGGGTTTGCAATAATTGATTCAATGGTTGCGGCGCTAATTGTATCACGCCTAAATCGGCAAGTTCTTGACGAAATGGTGTCATCACCATGACAGTTTCAGGATTTTGTAAAATCTTGGCACTCAGGGGTAACTGTCCCTGACGATCTAAAATAATTCGTTTAGGTTGTACAACCGAGCTGAGATCAATCCCGTCTAAGGAACGGACATTGAGTTCACAATCATCTGCCAGAACGGTCTGAATACCTGTAATCACAGCAGCGGAGATGGCTCGCCAATGTTGTACATCTTGACGTGCTGCTGTTCCAGTAATCCATTTCGATTCACCAGATGCCATCGCAGTCCGCCCATCTAAGCTAGATGCAATTTTCAAACGTACATAAGGTAAACCTGTCGACATCGCTTTTAAGAAGCCAAAATTTAAAGTTTTGGCTTCTTCATCACAAATCCCAGTTTCCACTTCTATGCCTGCATCTTGCAAGATTTTGACACCTTTACCAGCCACTAGAGGATTTGGATCAGAACAAGCAACGACAACCTTTTTGACTTGAGCTTTTACTAAGGCTTCCGCGCAAGGTGGTGTCCGACCAAAATGGGCACACGGCTCTAAAGTCACATATGCCGTGGCATCTTTGGCATTTTCTCCAGCTTGTCGAAGTGCAAATACTTCTGCGTGTGGCTGACCTGCTTTGGGATGAAAACCCTCACCTATGATTTTTCCATCTTTAACAATAACGCAACCCACATTTGGATTTGGTTTAGTCGAATACTGACCACGTCGTGCTAAATCAATAGCCTGTTGCATCCAGTACTGATTTTCAGAAAGATGATCTTGGATTAAATCGGACATGATTTCCCTAACTTAAGCTTCGTTTTCACGTTGTTGCATTTGCTCGATTTGACGACGAAATGCCTCTACATCTTGGAAATCCTGATATACAGAAGCGAAACGAACATACGCCACATGATCCAATGCAAACAAAGCCTGCATGACAATTTCGCCAATGGTTCTAGATTTGACATCGCGTTCACCGAGACGACGAATTTGGGATTGAATGTCGCTCAGCACTGTCTCAATTTGCTCTTGAGTCACAGGTCGCTTCTGCAAAGCGTGCATCAGAGAGCGACGGAGTTTTGCTTCATCAAAAGGCTCACTTTTCGCATCTGATTTAATAACCCGCGGCATTACCATTTCATAACTTTCGAAAGTTGTAAAACGCTCACCACACACCACACATTCACGACGGCGACGAATCTGACTACCTTCGGCAGCCAAACGGGAATCGATAACTTTACTATCAGCGGCGTTACAAAATGGACAATGCATAGTTGTGCAATTAGTTATTCACGTCAACCAAGTGTATCAAAGTTTCAGCTATTGCTAAACAGAGAGCCACAATAGCGCATCAGTACAACCAAAAGTATATAAACGCTTCTTCATAGACATAAAAAAACAGCCCTTACGGGCTGCTTTTTTATCGATATTCGAAAGATCAATTATTCGATACGTTCGCCATGTTGGCTAAGGTCAAGACCCATACGTTCATCATCAGCGCTTACACGAATACCAATCACAAGATCAATCACTTTAAGGATAATGAAAGTCACAACACCACTATATACGATTGTTGCTAATACACCTTCAATTTGAACCCAAAGTTGGCCAGCGAATGTCGGAGCAAGTACAACACCAGCAGCTTTAATGATTTCATCACTGTAGAAGATACCTGTCAGTACTGCACCTACGATACCACCAACAGCGTGTAAACCGAATGCATCCAAAGCATCATCAGCTTTAAGTAAGCGTTTCAGTGCAGTAATACCCCAGAAACATACTACGCCACCGATCAGACCCATGATCAATGCACCACCTACACCAACGAAACCAGCAGCAGGAGTGATTACAACAAGACCAGCCACCGCACCAGATGCACCACCAAGAACAGAAGCTTTACCACGGATTAGACGTTCTACAAGTAACCAAGAGAATGCAGCAGCGGCAGCAGCAACTTGAGTTACCAAGATTGCCATACTTGCACGAGCACCCGCACCTAATGCGCTACCACCATTGAAACCGAACCAACCTACCCAAATCAAGCTCGCGCCGATTACAGTTAAAGTAAGGTTATGTGGCGCCATAGATTCACGACCAAGACCTGTACGTTTACCTAACATGTATGCAGCAACTAGACCCGCAACACCCGCGTTGATATGTACAACAGTACCACCAGCAAAGTCTAAAGCACCTGCTTTGAATAACCAGCCGTCTGCAGCCCAAACCCAGTGAGTAATTGGAGCGTAAACGAGGATGACCCAGATTGCGATGAATGCCATGAACGCAGAATATTTCATACGATCAGCAATAGAACCACTGATAATTGCCACAGTGATGATCGCAAACGTCATTTGGAAAATTACAAATAAGCTTTCAGGAATCGTTCCACTCAGCGCATCAAAAGCAACGCCATTTAACATCGCCTTCGCCAAGTCACCAACATAGGCACCTGAACCAGAGAATGCGAGAGAATAACCAACAATCACCCAAATCAAGCTCACAAGAATTGCAGCTGAAAGGCTGAACATCATGGTACTAAGTACGTTTTTCTTACGAACCATACCACCATAAAACAGCGCTAAACCTGGAATAGTCATTAACAGAACAAGTGCTGTTGAAACAAGGATCCAAGCGGTATCACCTGTATCTGCTGTTGGTGTCTCTTCAGGTGCTGGAGCAGCCTCTGCAGGAGCGGTAGTTTCAGCAACAACAGTCGTTACTGTTTCAGCGACGGTATCAGATGCTGCTACAGTTTGTTCTGTTGCTGGTGTTGAAGCAGCTTCTTCTGCCCAAACAACAGCCGAACCACCTAAGAGTGCGCCAGATAGACTGAGCGCCATAAGCATTTTTTTCATTCGTGTCCCCCAACCTTATTTTGTGAGCTATTTCTCTTATTTCTAACTCAGCAAACTTTATGCCAATTTAGACAGCATCTGGCCCTGTTTCACCAGTACGAATACGGATGACTTGTTCTAAATTCGTAACAAAGATTTTTCCGTCACCAATTTTTCCAGTGCTTGCGACACGAGTGATTGATTCGATTACGGCATCAACCATTTCATCGCTAATCGCAATTTCAATCTTCACTTTTGGTAAAAAATCAACCACATACTCTGCACCACGGTACAATTCTGTGTGACCTTTTTGACGCCCGAAACCTTTGACTTCAGTTACGGTAATCCCTTGAACACCAATATCAGAGAGCGCTTCACGCACGTCGTCTAATTTGAATGGTTTTACAATTGCAGTTACAAGCTTCATGTTTGTTTTCCTTCGGCTTATTTTCACCAGTAAGGTTTTATGTTCAATTTTCGTGCCAATATTTAAAGGTTGGGGATTTTTAAATATCAGGCACAAGCTTTCTTTATAACCTATTTAGCCTTGAAGATGTAGATATTCAATCGAAAATAAGTTTCATTTGCCTACGTTTAGCGAAAACAAGTCTCCAGTCATCCAACGTTCAACAACAAGTCTAGAGGATTCAGACAAGCAGTGTTACACTGAGCAGCAAATATACATAACTCATTGAGCTCATTATGATTGAAACTCTTTTACAAGCGATTTTGCAGCAAATTGATCAACCTAAAAAAGATTTAGAAAAGAACCTCCGCGCATTATTAAATGAAAGCATCGAGAAGCTCGATCTTGTTTCCAAACAAGAACTAGATCGTCAAAGAACTGCCCTCAATTTAGCCAACCAACGTCTTACTGAGTTACAACAACAGATGAAAGCTCTTGAAGAAATGGTGCAGAACAAAAAATAAGCACCTTTTCAGTGCAATTTGCACATTTAAATGATTAAAAATAAAGCACCACAATGGAACAATAATAAAATGTCTTTTGCAAAAATTTATACAAGGGGATTATTGGGGCTACATGCCCCTCAAATCGAGGTCGAAGTTCATATTAGTTCTGGCCTACCGTCTTTAACCATCGTGGGTTTACCTGAAGCAGCCGTCCGAGAAAGTAAAGATCGCGTTCGATCTGCAATAATTAATAGTGGTTTTCTTTTCCCAACCAAACGCTTAACCATCAATTTAGCACCCGCAGACTTGCCCAAAGATGGGTCACGACTTGACCTGCCAATTGCTTTAGGGATTTTAATCGCTTCAGGTCAGCTTCCTGAAAATTGTACGGAAGGATTTGAATTTATTGGCGAACTTGCTTTGGATGGTCATTTACGTCCAACTTCAGGGGCATTAACTATTGCTATGGCTTGTCAGCAAGCTAAGCATCATTTAGTTCTTCCAGAATCAAATGTGGACGAGGCAAATCAACTAGAAGACTTTCAAGTTTATCCTGCCAAACATTTACAAGATGTATGTGCACATTTTTCGGGCAGTAGCCAAATAAAAGCCGCACCACAACGATCTATTTCATCATTATCACAATATCAATATGATCTTGCCGATGTTAAAGGTCAACTTCGTCCTCGCCGAGCATTAGAAATTGCGGCTGCAGGAGGTCATTCATTACTCTTTAAGGGACCACCTGGCACTGGAAAAACATTACTTGCATCTCGACTGCCTTCAATTTTACCCCCTTTGAATGCTCAAGAAAATTTAGAGGTTGCTAGTATCTATTCCGTAGCAAATGCTCAACATCATTTCGGTCAGCGCCCTTTTCGTGCACCTCACCATACAGCATCTGCGATCGCTTTGGTTGGTGGAGGCTCTCAACCAAAACCTGGGGAAATTACGCTTGCTCATCGCGGCGTTTTGTTTTTAGATGAATTACCTGAATTCGACCGCAAAGTGCTTGAAGTTCTGCGCCAACCTTTAGAGTCTAAAGAAATCGTAATTTCTCGCGCGGCGAGACAAATGACCTTCCCTGCAAATTTTCAGTTTATCGCTGCAATGAATCCATGCCCTTGTGGATATGCATTTAATCAAGATAGTCGTTGTCAGTGTTCGCCTGAAAGTATCCAACGTTATCAAAATCGAATTTCAGGTCCACTTTTGGATCGAATTGATCTGCATATCGATGTTCCCCCCTTGCAAGCTCATGAGCTACAAGACCGAAAACCCTCAGAAAACTCTGAAACTGTTCGTCATCGAGTGATAAAAGCATATCAGCAACAAATCAAAAGACAGCAATGCTTAAACCAAGCGCTTTCACCCCAACTTTTGGATCAACATGCTCGTTTTGACGAGGGATCTGCAAAAATTATTGAAATAGCACAACAAAGATTAAATCTATCGGCCCGTGCTTATCATCGGGTACTTCGCGTTGCAAGAACGATTGCTGACTTAGCTGAGAGTGAGATGATTTCTAGCTCACATTTAACAGAAGCCTTGTCTTATCGAGGTAGCAATAGCTAAAAAGCGACCTAATGGTCGCTTTTTTCTCAAATCAGTTAGAACGCATAACCTAAAGCTAAAACAACTTTGTTTTTCTGTTTAGTTTCATCACGCGTATAACCGCCAAAAATGTAATCTAGACTCCACGTTGCACCAGTTTCACCCAAAGGATGCGATAAACCTAGTGTAGCGTGTCGGAATGCAAAATCTGTTTTGGTGACATCACCTGGTTTTGCTTGATAAGCCAAGTACTCATCATCATCACCATAATAATAAGCCGCAACTTGTGCTTTACCTGTAAATCCGCCAGCTAATTTAGGTGCATAAGTTGCCAAGAAATAGGTGTCACCTTTATTACCAAAAGTCACATTATTTAATAATGTCTGAGCAGTAATATTAAAGTCTTTGTAGCTCAGCCCGACAATTGTTTCATAACCCGTTGATTCCCAGCCTGGATAGTAATAATAAACAGTCCCACCAATTTGATAGCCCAAATCTTCTGTGATTTTTCCTTTGTATCCTGCATACAAATCATTTTCAAATGACTTCTTTTCTTCCTTCACGTCTGTAGGTGAGGTATTAAAATCTGCATAAGCAGCTGTCAATGTTGAAAACCAATAACCCAAATAAAAACCACTATCATGTGCATAATCAAGTCCACCTTGCACCGCAGGTGTATCACTTTCAGGTGAGTTGGTCATACCACGCAAGTTATAACTAGACACAACATTGATATTGCCTGTGATCGTACCTGGAAATGGAAGTTTTTTTTCTTCTGCCATAGTGAGTGTCGAAGCGAATGTAGCGACCCCTAAAGCAACAGCTTGAACTGCAAACTTCATCATATTGATTGCCCCTTTTTATTTACATTTTAATGATTTAGGTCTTAAAGTGAATCAATAGATATTTTGCAAATGCCATGCCATTATTAACAACAATACAAAATTTAATAAATTATTATAAAACAATTATTTAGATAAAAATCAGCATGATTGTTTTTTAGAATAATTAAGTTGCAAAATTAATGATCGAATACCTAACCAAACTGGAGCAAAAAGCGTTCATTCTGGCGCAGTGATGCACGTAATACTTAACTCAATTTCAAACAATCAAATTGATTAAAAATAAAATGACTAAAGATAAAAAAGCCAGCAAATTGCTGGCTTTCAAAGCATCAATCAATTACATGATTAGAATGTTTTGTTTAATGTAAATACTGCACCTGTTTCAACACCACGTTTATATGGTTGAGCATTTGCATCAATGTTTGTTCCTACAGCAGCAAGTTCAGCTGACAAACCAGGTACTGATTTCACGCTATAAGTTACACCGACTTTCCAATCGACATAGTTATCGTCTTCACTACCGTTGTCGCTAAAGTCGTAATCATCAGCTTTAGTATAACCAACGCTAGCTACACCACCAAAACCAGTGTCAGCGAAAGGCACAGTATAAGTTGCATTTAAATACCACGCATCTTCTTCTAAACCAAAGAAGTCGTTGGTGTAGTTAACAGCAGCTAAAAGACTGTCACCAGAAGCAATAACACTGCTGAATCCTAATTTAGCGTATAATTCAAGCCAGTTAAAATCTGAAGCACTTGGATAACCGTAATACCATAAACCAACATCTAATTTTGGCTTACCAGCAAATGGTAATTCAGTTGCATAACCTACATATGGGTCTAACTCCAAATGTGGATCAGCAGAACCAAAATTTACATTTGAACCCCATACCCCTGCATACAAACCAGAAGAATGAGATAAAGCAAAACCACCTTGTAATGCTGGATCACTTTGAGTTTGTGTCATACCACGATAACGGTAGTCTGTAGTTAAAGCAGCATTACCAGAAAAGCTAAGGCCATACTGAGATAAAGTATTTGTTTCTTCGGCCATAGCAAAAGTCGAAGTCACAGCAAAAATACTCAACGCGATCGCTTTACATGCAAATTTCATCATATTGATCTCCCCCATGATGGATATTCGACTGATTTATGTTTTAAGTTGCATCATTTTGTAATTAGCAATTGCTGTGCCAACTTTTAGAAATGCTTGCTAAATCTAGCTTCTGTTCAATAAGAGTGCTATCGACGCCATTTGGCTGTGCTGAAATATTATTTTTTCTTTAATAAGGTTCATTTTTCTGAACTATTAAGAAGAACTGCCATTGTTGCGCCTAAAAAATGCACAAAAATAATGCAATTCAATTTAATAAAAAGTGCTGTTCTCCTTAAATAACAATCAAATATGTTGATATAGCCTGAATCGCCCCCTAAAAGTGCACAGATAAAACTTAAATCTGCCTGAAAATAATGGTGCGTTTTTGTACAGCAAAAAATGTCATTCGTCGGGATGTAATTTTTTGCAAATCAGTCGAATAGCTTTTGATCAAAGAAAAAATAAATCATTAAAATAAAAGAGAAAAAATAGAAACAAATCACGTATTTTAAATGCATTAAGCTAAAAAATAATCAATATATTTTACGATTAAAATAAAACAATATATTAATAAAAATCAATATATTAATTTAAATATGATTTAATTTTAAACGATAATTAAATCATAAAATGTTAGCTTAATTTTGTGTAAAAATGATTAAAATAATTTAATAAAAATCTATATTTTTTATGTATAACTTATACAATTGGTCAAAATTTCTATTTGATCGAAATTGATCTTATTTATTATGAGGCCACCTATGCCAAAGGCAAAGAAACTAACATTAGCGGTTTTGATTAATGCCGCATTGATCTCCTCAACATATGCAAGCGAACAAAGCGAAGCTAAAGGTTTTGTTGAGGATGCAAATGGTTCAGTATTGTTCCGCACAGGCTTTTTAAATCGTGATAAAAAAGACGGTTTAACAAATGATACAAGCTCAACAGCGCAAACTGCCATTTTTGATCTTCAATCAGGCTTTACAAAGGGTGTTGTTGGCTTTGGTGTTGGCCTAGTAGGTGATGCATCTTTCAAGCTTGGTGCGAATAATAATACGGGTAATCAAATGATTCCTGTAGATGATCGTGGATTTGCTTATGATCATTGGGCTCGTGGTGGTGCCAATGTGAAAGCACGTATTTCCAACACAACCGTGACTTATGGTACACAGGTGTCAACACTTCCTGTCATGGCAAGTAATCAAGCCCGTTTAGTGCCTGAGTATTACACAGGTGTTTTCATTCAAAGTAATGAAATTCCAAATCTAAATGTGGTTGCAGGTAAATTCACAAAAAACCAAATGTCAAACCAAATTAGTACCGATAAAGATGTGACAGGTCAAGGGCTTGATCGTGCAGTAGTTTGGGGTGCTAAATATAAATTTAATGATCAACTCAATTCATCGTATTATGGCTTAGATGTTCAAGATAAGTTAGAACGTCATTATGCTAATGTAAACTTTACCCAAAGCTTAAAAGACAAGAGTACCTTAACACTTGATGCCATGGGTTATCATACAAAATGGGATAAAGATGCACTCACTGATTCACATACCACAGATGATCTAGCAAACCGTAAAAACTCGATTTGGGCTGTTTCAGTGGGCTATGGCAAAGATGTACATAATGTCATGCTTTCTTATCAAGATAACACAGGTAATACTGGATATGACTATGGCTATAATGCTGATGGTTTACAAAGTATCTGTGTCCCTAATTCCTATTTAGGTGACTTTAATGGTAATGATGAAAAATCTGTCGGGCTACAATATAACTACAACTTCAAAAATCACGGTTTACCTGGTCTAAACTGGACAACTGCATTTGTTTATGGTTGGGATATTGATATCGCTAAAATAACAGATCGCTCAAAAATCATTGACCAAGCCGAAGAACATGAGTTCTTTAACCAAGTCAAATATACAGTTCAAACAGGTGCATTGAAAGATGCAAGCCTACGTGTTCGCTATTCTTACTTACGTTCAAGTGATACCTATAATAATGTTTCTGGTCAATATGTCAGCAATGTCATTGGCTCAACCAATGAATGGCGTTTGTTCCTTGATATTCCTGTGAAACTGTTCTAATTCACAGCTTTATTTAAGTCATAAAAAAACCTCCATTCAATTGAATGGAGGTTTTTTTATCAGCTAGACTTTAAATCATAAAATCTAGCTGAATCTACTCAGAAAATTACTTCTTAGCAGCTTCGATTGCTTTCAATACTTCAGCCTTAGCAACATCTGCACTTTCCCAACCGCTAATTTTTACCCATTTGCCTGGCTCTAAATCTTTGTAATGTGCAAAGAAATGCTCAACTTGGCTAATCAATAATGGCGGAAGATCCGTATATTCTTTAACATCTTTGTATAGTGGAGATAACTTTTCGTGTGGAACCGCGATAAGTTTCGCATCGATACCACCATCATCTTCCATATTTAATTTACCAACTGGACGGCAACGAATCACAGAACCAGCAGCAACAGGATGTGGAGTTACAACAAGAACGTCTAATGGGTCACCATCTTCAGATAATGTATTTGGCACATAACCGTAGTTCGCAGGGTAAAACATTGCTGTACCCATAAAACGATCTACAAATAACGCATCAGAATCTTTATCGATTTCGTATTTGATAGGTGCTGCATTTGCAGGAATTTCAATGATGACATAAATGTCGTTTGGTGCGTCTTTACCCGCAGGAATATTGCTATAACTCATATCAACACTCGTTTATATTGGTGAACTTAGATGTAAATCCGAGAGATTATAACGTGAATACAATGAAAATGATGCTAGAAAACCATCAGCTAGAGAATTTTCTATTTTATTTACCTTAAGTCATTTTGACAGTAATCACAAAAAGGAGAATCGGACAAAGTAGCGAAAAAAACCAAATGATCGAACGCAAAGTCGCTAAATTCGCTAGATAACAAATACCGTAAATCACGCGACAAACGATATAAGCCCAACCTAAAGTCATAATAAATTTTTCAGGTACCACCATATATTCAGCCATTAAAATAGCCGCAATAAACAAAGGTAAGCTTTCAAAACTATTTTGCTGTACAGCATTGGCACGTGCGGCCAAACCTGTCGTTTTAGCTAGAAATTCACGCGGATTCTGATTATCTTTTGCTTGAAAACCACCCTTCGATTTTGCAATCAAGGTGAAAACATAGGGCAACAGACACGCGACGATAATAATCAATATAATGCCGCCAATACCTTGCATGCTCACATCCGTCACTTGAAATTCTTTTGATCATGCTATCATAATCTAAAATTTATTTAATTTTCATTTGTGTATATTCGACAAATCTCTCAAGTTTATATGCCATCCACTTGTAACTCATTTTTAGTTTTCTAGGGTTAGACTATGCAACATCCAGATCAAAAAGAAATGTTTGAAGTACTTGCACAGCAACGACAACATCAAGTCCTCGTAGATCGTGTATTGAAAGTCGTGCTGCCAATCATGGCATTTTTGCTTAGCGTAATTTGTGCAAACTTGAACTGGCAATCAACTCTAGGGACCTTTGTTATACTGACGATTGCCTTCTATGCTGTTGGGATTAAGCGTTTAACGCTTTGGCATTGGTTGAGTATTATTGTTGCTTACGCCGTAGCAGATAATTACTTTAGTTTTAATGGGATTGATCCTACTCGTCTACGTTTCCAACTTGCCACAATGGTTGTATTTGTCGGGATTGTCGGCATCGGTCGACCGTATATTGATCGCTGGTTAATGAAGTCGAATAACTCTAAATAAACCCAAATAAAAAACGCCGCGATTGCGGCGTTTTTCTAGCTCCCCCTTTTTTAAGGGTGAGCTGGTTATAGCAGTGTAAAGGTTGGTTGCTTAAGCAGGTTTACGTAAATCTTTACGTAAGATTTTACCTACGTTTGATTTTGGTAAGTCATCCATAAACTCAACATAACGAGGGCATTTGTAACCTGTTAAGTTTTGTTTTGCATAAGCCAAGATTTCTTCAGTCGTTAATGACTGATCTTTTTTCACGATGAATAGTTTTGGCACTTCACCTGATTTTTCATCAGGTACACCAATCGCAGCAACTTCCAATACTTTAGGATGTTTTGCAATCACTTCTTCGATTTCACTTGGATAAACGTTAAAGCCTGAAACCAAGATCATATCTTTCTTACGGTCTACAATCTTGAAGTAACCACGTGTATCCATGATACCGACGTCACCAGTACGGAAGAAACCATCTTTAGTCATCACTTTTTCAGTTTCGTCAGGACGGTTCCAATAACCTTTCATGACTTGAGGACCACGGATTGAAATCTCTCCCTGTTCGCCTTGTGCCACTTCGTTACCATCATCATCAAGCAATACAACTTCTGTTAATGGCAATGGAATACCGATTGTGCCACTAAACTCAGTTGTTGCTGGTGGGTTTGCAGTTGCAACTGGTGAAGTTTCAGATAAACCATAACCTTCGATAATGATCGTACCTGTTACTTTCTTCCAAGCAGCAGCAGTTGAAGGCAATACAGCCATACCACCACCCATTGCCATCTTAAGATTGCTATGGTCAAGTTGTTTAAACTCTTCATTGTTCACTAAAGCATTAAATAATGTATTTACTGCTGGGAAGAATGAAGGTTTGTATTTGCGTAATTCACCAACAACAGCTGGTAAGTCACGTGGGTTAGGAATCAAGATATTCGCTTGACCTTTGTACATACCGTAAAGTGCACACACCATGAATGCAAAGATGTGATAAAGCGGTAAAGCACATACGATACGGTCATCTTTAGCACCATCACCCGTACCGAATTTACTTGAGAAAATTCCGTCACACTGCAATAAGTTTGATACAAGGTTGCGATGAGTTAATTCAGCACCTTTTGAAACACCTGTTGTACCACCTGTGTACTGAAGTACAGCAGTGTCACTCAAGGTTAAGCTTGGACGCTTATAATTGCTTGGGCTCACTTTGTTTAATGCAGTATTAAACTTCACATGACCTGGAATGTTCCAAGCAGGAATTTGCTTACGCACTTTACGTAAAACGAAGTTAACGATCGTACCTTTTAAGGTCCCCAACATATCGCCAACAGTTGCTACTACAACATGCTTCACAGGCGTTTTACCAATAATGCTTTGGTATACACTTGCAAAGTTTTCAATGATCACAAGAGCTTCCGCGCCTGAGTCATTTAATTGATGCTCAAGTTCGCGTGCTGTGTAAAGTGGATTCACATTTACCAGTACTAAGCCTGCACGGAATACACCTAAAGCAACCACTGGGTATTGGAATACGTTAGGCATCATCACCGCAACGCGTGATCCTTTTGCCAAACCCAGGCTTTGTAAATATGTTGCGAATTTACGACTAGCGACTTCTAATTCATTATACGTTAAAACTTTATCCATAAAGATAAAGGCATCACGTGAACCAAATTTTTGGAAATTGCGTTCAAAAATATCAACAAGTGAGGTGTTTTCAGCAGGCAGTGCAACTGTTTCTGGAATTCCTGTCTTTTGGTATTCAGCAAACCAAATCTTTTCCATAATGCCATTATCTCCGAGTGTAATCCTTAAAATGTAACAACGTTACTTTCCATGGCAAAACATTTTTTTTAACTTTTTGAATTGCCTTAGTCAATCTATTCACACAAGATGAATATATTTCATATATAACGTATTTGTGTCGCAGAATACTAGCCTTATCTCTGAATGAGGAGTCTATTTGCTTTTTGATATCCCCGTGGTAAAAGTTGCCCCTTTGTTGCTCTTTTTCCTATATATTTTTGGAGATCATCCCCTTTCAGTTTTAGATGTTGTTGTCCTGCAGCGACTTGGATTATTTCATCTAAATTCAAGGTTGTCATGGATAAAATTTGCTCTTTTTCATCAAGTTGTATCAACTTGTTACCTTTACCTTTATTCAGCACAGGTAACTCAGTCAAATCAACGATAAGTAACCTACCCGCAGAACTTAAGATTGCAACATGTGTCGCTTGCTGAATTGGCAACAATGGTAATGCCGTCGCTTTATCTGCCACAGTCAAGAAGGATTTACCTGCCTTAGCATTGGTATCAAGTTGAGCTGCTTGTGTTTTGAAGCCGTAACCATTTGAACTCACGGCAAGCAATTCACTCGCATCATCTTCAATAAAGACTTGAATAAATGACACACCACTGGCTGGTGCAAGTTTAGAACTTAAAGGCTCACCCAATCCACGTGCCGATGGCAAACTACTGATCGGTAAAGCATAGCTTCGACCTGTTTCATCCAAGAAATACACCCGCTGATTGGTCTTTCCAACTGCATGGCTGAGATATTGATCGCCAGCACGATAGTTTAAGTTCGCAGCATCGACATCACCGCCTTTGGCAGCTCTCACCCAACCTGCTTCGGATAAAACAACCGTCACCGTTTCCGCAGGCATTAAGTCCTGCTCTTTAATTTGTACAGCATCAGCACGAGTAACGATAGGTGAACGGCGATCATCACCGAACTTTTTAGCATCTTCTTTTAATTCATTAATGATTAAATTCTTCAATGATTCTGGGTTTGCCAATTGCTCACGAATAATCGCAGCTTTCGCTTCTAACTCTTCCTGCTCACGACGAATTTCCATTTCTTCAAGCTTGGCGAGGTGACGAAGCTTTAACTCTAAAATGGCTTCCGCTTGAATGTCATCAATCCCAAAGTGCTGCATCAACACTGGTTTTGGTTGATCTTCCTCACGAATAATTCGAATCACAGTATCAATATCGAGATAAGCAATTAAAAGACCTGCCAAGATATGCAGTCGTTTTTCGATTTTATTTAAATGGTATTGAAGACGACGTGTCACCGTTTGCTTACGAATTTCAATCCATTCCAACAAAATACGGCGAATCGATTTAACTTGCGGACGACCATCCGCGCCAATCATGTTCAGATTGACGCGATAGCTAGATTCCAAATCCGTCGTAGCAAATAAGTGACTCATTACCGTTTCTGCATCGACACGGTTAGAGCGCAGTACAATCACCAAACGTGTTGGGTTTTGATGATCCGATTCATCTCGTACATCACTGACCAAAGGCAATTTCTTAGCGATCATTTGATCAGCGATTTGAGTAATCACTTTGGAACCTGAAACTTGATACGGTAGTTCAGTGATTACGATTTCATTTTTATCAATGGTATATACCGCACGCATACGATAACTACCACGACCTGTGGTTTGAATTTTTAATAATTCTTCAGGTGGGGTAATAATTTCTGCTTTAGTCGGTAAATCTGGTGCAGGAATGTATTCTGCTAATTTTTCATCTGTGGTTTCAGGATTGCGAATCAATGCAATCGTACCTTTTACCACTTCACGTAAGTTATGAGGCGGAATGTCAGTCGCCATCCCCACCGCAATTCCTGTGGTGCCATTCAGCAAAATATTGGGAATACGTGCAGGTAAAGTAATTGGTTCTTTCATCGAACCATCAAAGTTATCTTGCCATTCGCTGGTGCCCTGTCCTAGTTCACTCAGCAATAATTCACTATAAGCGGACAGTTTAGCTTCGGTATATCGCATCGCAGCGAAGGATTTAGGATCGTCTGGTGAACCCCAGTTGCCTTGACCTTCGATCAAAGGATAACGATAACTAAATGGCTGAGCCATCAACACCATCGCTTCATAACATGCTGAGTCACCATGTGGATGGTATTTACCCAGTACATCACCGACAGTACGTGCAGATTTCTTTGGCTTACCTGTTGATTTTAAACCTAACTCACTCATCGCATATACGATACGGCGCTGTACAGGTTTTAAACCATCACTGATATGTGGCAATGCACGATCCATGATCACGTACATGGCATAGTTTAAATAAGCTTGTTCTGTGAATTCAGCTACGGAACGGTTTTCGGTTGCATGATGTGCAAGGCTGGTCATTTCAGCAAGTCATCCAAAATCATTGTTATCGTCAATGCTTTGTATGCTATGTGGATGAAAGCGTTGTGACAAGCCCTTGTTGTTGTTTAAACGTCAAATGCTGTCTTACAAGAGATGTTATTTCTTAAATACAATCTGAAAAATTATGAGACAAATAAACATAATATTCGGAATAAGATAATTCAGTCGATCTTGTTGAATATTTCTTAGTAATTTGAACAATCCCACAGTCACTCCGAATAAAAGGAGATCATGCAGAATGTTTAAAACATCTAACTGAAACTTATACTGCGCCAGAAAATATACAATCACCAAGATAAGAAAAAGCTTGTTACTTTTATAAAAATCTTTCTTATCAAACTCGATATCATTCATTTTAATTTATCTCAAAGCATCGCATATACAGCTAGTCAATCAATGCTCATCTGTAGACGAAGCAGATTCTGCATCATCTTCTTTATAAATAAATTTCGGCATTTCTAAGCCAAAATAAATCGCGATCAAACGTAAAGTAAAACCAAAAACCAAAGTGAAAATAACGGTCAAATCATGTGGCAAACCAACCTCTAAGCAGACCCAATAACAGATCACAGCAACAAAGGAGATGCTGGCATATAGCTCACGGCGGAAAACTAAAGGCACGTCATTACACAGAATATCACGCAGAATACCACCTGATGCTCCTGTCAAAACTCCTGCAACGGCTGAGACGACAAAACCGTGCCCCATCGACAACGCAATTTGGCAACCAATAATGGTAAAACCAATTAAACCTAAAGCATCAAGTACCAAGAAGATATTGCGTAAATGCTTCATCCATTTGGCAATAATAATCGTGACAAATGCAGCACAACACGTCAGTACCAAATACTCAGGATGCTTCACCCAAGTTAAAGGATAATGCCCTAACAACACATCTCGAACTGAACCACCACCCAAAGCTGTCACACAGGCAATCAGTGTCACACCGAACCAGTCCATACTACGACGTCCCGCTGACAGAGCTCCTGTCATTGCTTCTGCAGTAATGGCAATAATGTAAATAACGGTGAGCAACATCTGCCTACATCCTTCAATCAGGCATAAAAGTGTGCGCTATTTTAAGACAAACTTAGATGAATTGTGCACAACATTGTTTAAATTTTTTCCCCGAACCACAAATACACGGTTGTTTCATGGTGACTTGCATATTCAAGGTTGGATCAAGAAAATACCAACGCTGCTGATGTAAAACAAAATGTGAAATTTCATGATGTATATGCTGCTGTTTTGCATCCTGATTTTGATCACAATAATGGGCTTTAAACTCGACTAAGGCATGGGTTTTATCAAGTTTAGGCTGGTGTTGTAACACTTCTAATTTCAACCATTGATTGGACTGACTCCAATCTGCAATTGCCACACGATCAAGCATAGACTGTTGACCTAAAGCAGTCGTTTCAACAATATAATCTATTTTTTGCAAGGCAAATGCGCTATAGCGTGAACGCATCAACTGCTCTGCATGTTCAGCAAATTGTTGTTTTAGATGCAAAGGCTGACAACAATTTATGTATAAACCTTGTCCGCAAGGGCAATTCTCTAACACAGTCATTTTTCATTCTCAAAAATAAAAACCCTGAGAAAATCATAATGTGATTGCTCTACATATTAGATTTTGCTCAGGGACTTAAAGCAACTCAACAAATCGAATTACTTTTCAGATGTTTTGTCTTTTGCAATGATGCGCACTTTTTCAATCTTGTGCCCATCCATCGTCACCACCTCAAAGCGATGACCATCGGCTTCGATCATTTCACCATTTTCAGGCAAACGTCCTAAATGGAAAAGAATATAACCCGACAAAGTTGAATATTCTTCACTTTCATCAACTAAGTCCTTACCGAGTAACAATGACACATGGCGAATATCGGTCGATCCTTCTAACAACATCGAACCGTCTTCTAAGCTTGCCGCCGCAGCTTCGAGTTCATCCTCATCAGGGAACTCACCAGCAATCGCTTCAAGCACATCAATTGGAGTTGCAATACCCTCAATTGAACCATATTCATTGAGTACAATCGCCATTTGCAAAGGTGCTTGACGTAATTGCTCCATCACCATCAACACTTGCGCATTTTCATGAACAATCAAAGGTTCTCTAATATGTTTTGTGAAATCAATTGAGCCTGTTTCAATATATTCATTTAACACTTTATGGGTGAGAACAATACCTTCAATATTATCCAACTCACCACGCGCAATAATTAAACGTGAGTGGGTCATTGCCATTAAGCGCTGTTTTAACTCTTCAGGATCAGAATCTAAATCTAACCACTCTAACTCTGGACGAGGTGTCATGACCGATTTAACAGGTCGTTCCGACAATCCCAGTACACCTTGTACAAGTACGCTATGGTAAACACCATTATCTTCGTCAAAGACTTCTTTGGCATAAGCTTGAGTTGCTAAAACATCTTCCGCTTCTTTGTTTTGACCATCATTTTTGCCGCCCAACATACGCAACACTGCTGAAGCAGTGCGATAGCGCAAGTCAGTCGTTGTCACAAGTTTTTCTTGGTTACGACGCATAGTTTGGTTGACCATTTCAACCAAAACAGAGAATCCGATCGCTGCGTATAAATAGCCTTTCGGAATATGGAAACCAAAGCCTTCAACGACTAAGGAGAAACCAATCATCATCAAGAAACCGAGACACAGAATCACAACGGTTGGGTGTTTGTTGACGAACTCCATCAAAGGACGTGCTGCCAACAACATGATACCAATCGCAATCGTCACCGCGATCATCATCACTGAAAGGTCTTTGACCATACCCACAGCGGTGATTACACTATCAAGTGAGAATACCGCATCAAGTACAACGATCTGTACAACCACCATCCAGAATGCCGCATGAACTGGATTTTCTTCTTTTAAGGTCTGCTTACCTTCAATTCGCTCATGTAATTCCATTGTTCCTTTAAACAATAAGAACACACCACCGAACAACAGAATCAAATCTCGCCCTGAGAAAGGATGATCGAACACATGGAAAAGCGGTTGGGTTAAAGTGACCACCCAAGCGATAGATGCCAACAAAACCAAACGCATTAATAATGCGAGAATTAAACCTATTCTACGAGCAGCAGCACGTTGTTCTGGCGGTAATTTTTCCGCCAAAATCGCAATAAAAACAAGGTTATCAATACCTAATACGATTTCCAATACGACTAGAGTCGCCAAACCAACCCATGCAGAAGGGTCAGACATCCATTCGAAGATCATTGACGAGACTCCTCTGCAAAATTGGCAGCAAGGTATTGGAGTTTAAATTTTAAAAGGCCAGCATTAGCAGCCAAAACATTTTTCTTAGGAAATAAAAACAAAGCGGAGCGACAACAACCACTACTCATAGAGGTACATAAATTAATAAAAGGATTTTCAGTATAGGCAAGATCGTAGTGAAATTCACCTTTTTTATGTGGATGTTTCTTACAAATTCTTTCTAAGTATTGCCAAAAGAGATTGTATGTAAAATGTGCATAAAACTGTCATAAAAGTGATTTAGCCTAGACAACTAGAATGAAAATGATAAGGTGAAAAATAAACGAAATGAATAGTGTACTAAGAATGACTGAGAAAAGAACAACACCTCTCCCAAAAACAACTCAAGCTTTAATTGCGCTATATTGTGGTTCACGTACAGGTAATAAACCAATCTACCGCGATAAAGCGATTGAACTCGCACAGCATGTCGCTGATCAAGGCTTTGGCATCGTATATGGCGGTGCCAGTATTGGTCTAATGGGACAAGTCGCAGATACAGTTTTAGAACATGGTGGCGAAGTCGTTGGCGTAATTCCTGAGTTCATGCTGGATTATGAAATTGCTCATAGTAAACTCACCGAGTTACACGTCGTAGAGACCATGCATGAACGTAAAGCGTTAATGGCTGAGCGTGCTAGTGCCTTTATTGCTCTGCCAGGTGGCTTGGGAACTTTTGAAGAAATTCTAGAAATTGCGACTTGGGGACAACTCAATCAGCATCAAAAACCAATGATTATTTATAACGTCAATCGTTTCTATGATGCACTGATTGCTCAACTTGATTATGCAGTAGAAGAAGGATTTCTTCCCCCTCAACATCGTGCCAAAGTGATTATTTGTGAAACCACTGAACAAATTTCCAATGTAATTAAAAATTTGGATGCACCGACCCATATTGAAGTTTGATGTATTTTGATCAAAAAAAAGCGGATCTATTGATCCGCTTTTTTATAACTTGTTACTGAACATTCACTTGATAAATTGCAGTAGAGCCACTCACTTCATTTCCGACAACCAATAAGGGCTTACCATTTGGTGAGTCTTTGGCAGCGATAAAGATCAAACCTTCTGGTCCTAAATCACCTTGCTTGGCACTATCCGTTTCCACAAAATTACGAGTCGTGAAATATTCAACAAATTTAGCCTGCATTGGTGTAGTAATGTCATATACCATCACGCCACTCATTCGCTCTAAACCAATAAATGCAAAGGTCTTCGCACCAATCGTGCCCAGTGTAATACCTTCAGGTTCAGGACCTTTATTATCACTACGATCATCTAAACTAACGGCTTCATGATCGGTATTAAAATAATTTGGAAACAGTTCAGAAATTTTCTTCTCAAACTCACTTCCTGAATCCCATACTAGCTGTCCTTGGGTATTCCAAATACTAAATGAACGTGCGCCATAGGCATACAATTTATCGTAAATTAATCGTCCATTTGCATCTAGCTTTGGTGATCCATCCGGATTGGTTTGATATCCCATATTCCATGCGATATTTAAACGGCCTAAATTACCATCTTTACGACAATCTCCTGCTTCGGTTGCTGTCGCACCACAATAGGCAAATGTAACAGGATTAAGTTTAGCTCCTTTCACACCATTTGCGATCTTTTGTAAATGGGCAGGATAATCACCTTCCGCATTGAAGCCTTTACTGTTAAATAAATGCTTCATACGAATATTTTCAACATAACCTTGAGCTAAGTTACCCGCAAAATAGGCATCTTCATCTTTTAACCATTCACGGCTATCCCCTTCATTGGCTGTGACCAAATAGGTTTGTCCATTCACTTGATAATTCGCAATCGAGTCTGGCTGATACATACCCACTAAACCAGTCCAAGTTTTGATATCTATCTTGCTGTCTCTATCACTGACATCCAGTTCATTACCCATTACGCCATGATCTTTATAGCCCAATGGATAAATATCGGTAACTTTCTGCTGAGCAATATCAATTCGTGCAATCGCATTATTTTCTTGTAATGTCACCCATGCCGTTTTGCTGTCACCTGAAATGGTAATGTATTCAGGTTCTAAGTCTTGAGCAACCGTAGCATTTGGTCCAAAAATACGCACACCTTTTGACATGAGATCTGCCTTTTGGCTATTCCAAGCTCTAAAATCAGCAATACTCGCTTTAGGTTGTTTGATATCTTGAATATCAATAATACTGACCGAACCTTCAGGATCAATCGAATAATCATCA
>NZ_MELG01000132.1:0-5262 GCF_001767535.1 Acinetobacter sp. GWC1_38_13
AAAGCGTTGCGCTTGCATACGTTCGTCACTAGATGATGAACATTCTTTGGCACCATTCTCTATGAAAAATTCTAAGTCCTTTTTGCTCAGGTCTTCTTTGAGTTTTACATAAGACAGCGGCAATGTACCTGAGAAATTTCCATCATTCTTTTCCGAATAGAAGTTGAGTTCTCTGGTAATTTGAATATTTTTAGGATCAAGTTTATTGATCAAAGTGACAAACTGAGTGCCGCCTTGCGTCAGGATATAAGTGTTTTTTTGCCCTGCAATCACAATACTGTCTTTCGGTAAGTTCGCAGATGCTTGAGCAGGTCGTCCGAACGCAACGACATTGTCCTCAACTAACATGACACGTTCAGTACGAGTATAGGTTTTACTGTCTTTGGTAATGAGGGTTTTAGTTGCACATCCAGTTAAAGTAACGCCTGTTAACATGCAGATCATTGTTATTTTTGCTGATGTAGATAACATCCATGTACTCCTAATATTTTGAATTTTAAATTTAAAAAAGAACAAAAAGTATGAAAATAGCTCTTAGGACAATAATCAAAAAAGGCGATATATGCGAGGTTTTTTGGCATTGAAATTTGATTTTTTACAAACATCTAACAGATGAGTCTATTTTAATTTTTTTTATCTAAAGTTTAAAATTTTAATGAAATTTACCGTTTATCTGACCTCTGCTGAATAAAACAGCACTTTGTTGTAGCCTATAGGTAGATGCTTTTATTTAATCTCATCACGGATTTGATGACTGAGTTTTGGAGCAGAAATGAACTTACTCAAACGATCATTGCTGATTACGATGTTAACTTATATCGGTATTGCCACTGTTCAAGCCGAAGAACAGGTAGGTTCTTTGCCTACGATTCGGATCATGGCAGAATCAGAGCTACGTGAAGAGGTTGGATTGGTTCCTTTTCAGGAAGATATCAAAGTCCGCCAAGCCCTACAACATTATATAAACAAGCAGCAGACTGATATTCAAAATGCTCAACTCACCGAAGTCACAACTTCGATGGATTATCAGCCGAGAACCGTACAGCCTGATTTATCTCAAGTTTCACCTTTTTTAGAAGATTACATTATGGCTGTTGCGATGGGCTTTCAGTCATCTAATCCAAGTAATGGGGTCTTCAAAATGTTAGAACCCCTCAATATTAATCGGGATAATGCGAATGCATTTCGTGAAGGCACAATAAAAGTAAGTTTGGATGATCTATTAAAATTACAACAACAAATTGAAGCGGGTTTGAAAACACCTCAGAACTTTCTAACACGTTAACTTAAATCATATGTTGAGATAAAAAAATCCCCGTAATGGTACGGGGATTTTTTTATTTATTCTTTTATATAACGCTCAAAAATTGAAGAAAAATCATAGTTTTCAATCTTTTTACGATGCTCAGTCAGTTTTGTTTCAACTTGAATCGTTGTTTGCGAAATGATACTTGGTAAATTTAATAACACTTGCTCAGGAAGTTCACGCAACGAGAACATATTATTTACAGCTTGTTGTGTTGAAAAAAGCAATGATGATTGGCGCTCGATTTCTTTACAAGCCCCACCAATGCTAAACAGTGCTTTATATAAATCGCGCACTTTTTCAATTTGTGATTTTTCAATATCAATTGAATATGCTGCACCACCTAGATGGAACTTGAGTTCTACATCACGGTCTACTGTACCTGCAGTTTCAAGCTGAACATGACTGATTTGATAATGTTTGTAGGGATATCGGTTTAAAGTACGTTTTTTACTTACAGCACTTGTACCATCGAGATGGATGAAAGCAGAGTTTGTGAAACAATATTCATCAGTTTTGGCTTTGATCAGGAAAAAGATTTTTTCGTTATCTTCATGAAAAATATAGTCATCAATATCTGTTTTGTCATAGTCTCTTGGTTCGATGATCCGACCAATGTCGCTTGTCCCCATTAAATCTGCTGCCATATTTTTAAACATTGTTAGAGCCTTATAATTTTTGGAAATCCGATATTAATCTGATGCCACTTTGTTTGTCTATAGACTTTATTTGGGTTGATCGCTGTTTTAAATTCTCTAATAAATAGAATTGGTTATAAAAAAATCCCCGCACATGGCGGGGATTTTTCTTTTATCTCAGTGTCGATTAAACACGTTCGATAATTGTCGCGATACCTTGACCAAGACCGATACACATAGTCGCAAGACCAATTTGTGTATCTTGTTGTTCCATCACGTTCAACAATGTAGTAGTGATACGAGCACCAGAACAGCCTAATGGGTGACCTAATGCAATCGCACCACCATTCAAGTTAATGATGTCTTGTTTATCATAGATGCCTAAGCCTTTCATTACTGATAAGCCTTGAGCAGCAAATGCTTCGTTTAATTCGATCGTTTGGATATCCGCCATCGTTAAACCAGCACGTTTAAGCGCTTTTTGAGTTGCTGGAACTGGACCGTAACCCATGATTGCAGCATCACATCCTGCAATTGCCATAGAACGAATCACAGCACGTGGTTTTAAACCAAGCGCTTGAGCACGCTCAGCAGACATAACTAACATTGCAGAAGCACCGTCAGAAAGAGCAGAAGAAGTTGCTGCTGTTACTGAACCACCTTTAGGATCGAAAACTGGTTTCAACGCTTTGAATGCTTCAAGGTTTGCGTCAGCACGAATCACTTCGTCGATGTCGCAAAGGATTTTGAAACCATTTGCATCATGACCTTCAACACCAACGATTTCGTTTTTGAAACGACCTTCTTGTGTTGCAGCCCATGCACGACGGTGAGATTCAACACCGAACGCATCTTGTTCTTCACGAGAGATACCGTTCATACGACCTAACATTTCAGCAGTTAAGCCCATCATGTTAGATGCTTTTGCATAGTGTTTAGATGCTTCAGGGTTAAGGTCGATGCCGTGCATCATACCTACGTGACCCATATGCTCTACACCACCGATGATGAAGATGTCACCTTGGTTGGTCGCAATTTGTGCAGCAGCAGTATGAAGTGCTTGCATAGAAGAACCACAAAGACGGTTAACGGTTTGACCGCCAGCAGTCTTTGGAATATCAGCTAATAAACCAATGTTACGAGCAATGTTCATACCTTGCTCTAAAGTTTGGTTTACACAACCCCAAATGATGTCTTCAACTTCGTTGGTATCAAACTGGTTACGAGCAACAAGTGCACGTACTAATTCAGCAGATAAACTGTCGGCACGTACATTGCGGAACATACCGTTACGTGATTTGCCCATGGCAGAACGAACGCCATCAACAATCACAACGTCACGTGGATTTAAAGTAGCCATTCACGTCGCTCCTTAACCGTAGAATTTTTTGTTGTTAGCAGCCATGTCACGCAACATTTGTGGCGCTTCATAAGCTTTACCTAAGTGTGCATATTTGTCGCAAAGCGCAACGTATTCAGCAACACCAGTTTGGTCGATATAACGGCATGGACCACCACGGAATGGAGGGAAACCTACACCCATGATCATCGCCATATCTGCTTCAGAAGCAGTTGCAACGATGTTGTCTTCTAAGCAACGAACTGTTTCGTTACAGAAAGCAAGCATCATACGGTCAATGATTTCTTGTGGATCAAATTCACGTTTTTCGCCAGTCACGAAAGGCGCAATGATTTCGTAAGCTGTTGGGTCAACAGTTTTCGCTTTCTTACCTTTCTTGTCTAACACATATTTGTAGAAACCAACATCGTTCTTTTGACCAAGACGTTTTGCTTCGTACATCGCTTGGATAGAACCTTTGTAATCTGGCTTCATACGGTCAGGGAAACCTTCAGCCATCACTTCTGCGCCATGTACACCTGTATCGATACCAACAACGTCGATCAAGTATGCAGGACCCATAGGCCAACCGAATTTCGCCATTACATTATCCACTTGCTGGAAGTCAGCACCGTCTTTAACGAGTAGGTCGAATGCACCAAAGTAAGGGAACAATACACGGTTAACTAAGAAACCTGGGCAGTCGTTCACAACGATTGGTGTTTTACCCATTTTCTGAGCAAGAACAACAGTAGTTGCAATCGCTTCATCAGATGTCTTCTCACCACGGATCACTTCTACCAATGGCATCATGTGTACTGGGTTAAAGAAGTGCATACCAACGAAGTTTTCAGGACGTTGTAATGCTTTCGCCAAACGCGTAATTGAAATCGTAGACGTGTTAGAAGCAATAATCGTGTTTTCACGAACATTCTTCTCAGTGTCTGCAAGTACGATTTCTTTTACTTTTGGATTTTCAGTCACTGCTTCGATCACGATATCCACTTCTTTAAACTCATCGTAGCTTAAAGTTGGACGAATGCGAGCAAGTGTTTCGCCCATTTGTGCAGGTTTCATTTTGTTGCGTTCAACTTGCTTTGTTAGCAAGCCGTTCGCTTCTTTCATACCTAATGCAAGTTGTGGGTTCCCAATATCTTTCATGATGATTGGAGTGCCTTTGCTTGCCGCTTGGTAAGCAATACCACCACCCATGATACCCGCACCTAATACAGCTGCTTGGTTTACAGGATGAGCACCTTTTTCATATTTTTTCGCAGTTTTCTTCACAACTTGGTCATTGATGAATAAACCGATAAGTGCGCCAGCTTGTGGTGTGATCGCAGCTTTAGCGAAACCTTGAGCTTCTGCTTTTAATGCATCATTACGTGTAAGGTTTGCACCTGCTTGTAATGAGTCAAGCAATAACTTAGGAGCAGGGTATTGTGCAGGATTTGCTTTAGCAAGAACCGCACCTTTTGCTGTATTGAACGCCATCATTTGTTCAAGTGGGTTCAATTTAATTGCGTCTAATTTTTCTTGACGCTTTGCTTTCCAGTTCAAACGACCAGCAAGTGCTTGTTTAACTAAGTCAACAGCAGCTTCTTGAAGTTTGTCAGCAGCAACAACTGCATCTACAGCACCATCTTTAAGCGCAGCAGCTGGCTTCTTAGGATTCGCCATTGCCATCCATTCAACAGCATTGTCGATACCGATCAAACGGCTTAAACGAACGCTACCACCGAAACCAGGATAGATACCAAGTTTGATTTCTGGTAAGCCAACTTGTGCCTGCTCAGACATGACACGGTAGTCACACACTAAGCACATTTCAAAACCGCCACCCAATGCTGTGCCATTGATTGCAGCAACTTTAGGGATGTCTAAATCTTCAAAGCTATTGAAGACGTCATGTACAGGCATAAGCCAATCAACAATTGCTTGTTCACCAGCAGCGAAGTTGTCGCCAAATTCAGTAATGT
>NZ_MELG01000132.1:5344-23769 GCF_001767535.1 Acinetobacter sp. GWC1_38_13
TGCTTGGAAGTCTTCAATGGTTGCACGGTTAAATTTATTAACCGACTCACCTTGTAGGTCAAAGCGGAATTCTGCAATTCCGTCCGCAAGCATTTGGACGGTAATGGCATTGCCAGCGTGGATCATGCCTGATCTCCTTGTTGTGGAGGATTCTAAGTTGATGTCATAAAGCTTATGCGCCTGAAAGGGCGCAAAAATGCTTCGCTAATCTTACGATAACTATATCCAAAAAGAACATAACAAGTTGTATCAAGCCGTGACGCGAGGGTCATCTATTGTTTTGATGGATCATTTTTTATTATTTTAATTAATTTAAATCAATGGTTTATTGTTGTTTATAATGATGATTGTAAATAAAAAATGCTGAAATGAATAAAATAATCTCCATAAGTACTTACAACAATAAATTTATCTAAAACAATCATTTACTGTGGAATATGTGCTTTCTTAAAGGAATAGATATTAAATTTTATTTGTTCAAAGGCAAATTCTTTATTTTGGTCTATTTCTTGCTGCATTTTGAGAAGAAAATCACATTTAGCGCTAGAACCTTTAAATAGGGAAGCTGTGGTTCTTTTAAACATTCACAGCATTTATTTTTCATATTGAAACACCGTCATCAGCTGACAAAAAATGTTAGTTAATGCTTGAAGTGGAAAGTGGAAATAAAGGCTAAAATTTAACTAAAGATGGTTTGCACACTCAGAACAAGATAGAACTGAAAATCAATCCAATTCGATTCTCGATAATCTTGTTTGGGGATGAGAGGTGTCAGGATGAAACCAACAGACCAAACCTTGATGAAACAAATGCATATTTCCTCAGAGGAAATAGAGTATCGAAAATCTTTATTATCGTTGACGAATAAAGAACTTCTACAGTTGGTTCAATTAGGCATAAAGCTTGAGCCTTTATTTGATCAAGTTGTGATGGAGTTTTATCAACAACAAACTTCAGTAGACGAAATTGCAACTTTGATTGGAGATGTTGATAACCTTATCTCGTTTACAACGTGCGCAACGACAATACGTCACTGAGTTATTTTCTGGGACTTATGATGCCAATTACGTTAACAACCGTCTAAGGATTGGTTTAGTGCATAAGCGGATCGGTGTAGAACCCAAATTATATTTATCGGCGATTTATCATCTCAAAACTAGATTAATGACTTTGGTGTATGAGCAAATTGGACATACAGATGAATATCATCAAGTTGTGCAAACTCTAGAAAAACTATTCATGTTTGATATTTCTTTAGTTGTTGAAACCTATGTTTGGAGTTTAGTCAGTGAAATCAAATCGTCTAAAGAGAAAATTGAACAATATGCCAATGTCCTCGAAGATCGCGCACAACAAATGGAAGCATTGTCACAAACTGATCCTCTGACAGGTTTACTGAATGTTCGACATTTAAATAGTATTTTGAATGCAACTATATGTACGGCTGAACATACTTTAGAACCTGTGACGGTGGTATTTATTGATATTAATGATTTCAAAATGATCAACGATACATTTGGGCACCCACGTGGCGATCAAATTTTAAAAATAGTGGCAGATGGTATCCGCTATGTTGCTCGACTTGATGATCATTGTTTTCGATGCGGAGGTGATGAATTTTGTATCATTTTCCCAAGATGTACAGAATCTCAAGCGATAGAGAGTTTTGTACCTCGTTTGGAGCAATATATTCGCCAAATAGAACCTTCAATTAGCTTGAGTATCGGTGTCAAACAAACCGATCATGTTGAAGGGTATATTGATGCAACAACATTAATCCATGAAGCCGATGCAAGAATGTATCAGGTGAAAAAAGAGCTTAAAACAAAAATATAGTTTTTAAAAAAAGTTATTAAGTTTTTGAAAAATAGAATTAAAAAAAATTAACTCGCTATCCAAGTCGGAGTTTGAGTAAAAGCGGCTAGAAATTGTGAGGGATGGTGTTAAAATTTGGCGATTAATTTTTAAGTGCCGATATCAATGATTAAATGGATCATATTAGCGATCTTTATCATTTCGGCGTTGTATATTCAGCGTCGTGGTAAAGTTAAGCATTCGTTTTATCGTCAATTTTTTGACCATTCTACTGTGCTCGCACCGATTAATTTCTTAATGTACATGTTTTCTAAAGTACCGAATCAACCTTATATCGATACTCAATATTTCAAAGACCTAAAAATTTTAGATGAAAATTGGGAAATGATTCGTGATGAGGCGAAAGCTTTATACGACAAGGGTGGGATTAAAGCTTCAAGTAGTTACGATGATTTAGGTTTTAACTCATTTTTTAAAACAGGTTGGAAGCGTTTTTATCTTAAATGGTACGATTCTGCGCATCCGTCAGCTGCTGAGCTTTGCCCAAAAACGACGGCTTTGTTGAAAACATTGCCAAGTATTAAAGCTGCGATGTTTACCGAGTTGGCACCAGATAGTCGTTTAGTACGACATCGTGACCCTTATGCAGGTTCGTTGCGTTATCATTTAGGTTTGATTACACCAAATGATGACCGTTGCTTTATTGATGTGGATGGCGAACGTTATTCATGGCGTGATGGAGAAAGCGTTGTGTTTGATGAAACCTACATTCACTATGCTGAAAATAAAACAGATCAAAACCGTATTATCTTTTTCGCTGATGTAGAGCGTCCATTAAAGACGCGTTTTATGGAAAAGTTTAATCACTGGTTTGGTAAAAGTGTGATGACTGCTGCGAGTTCACCTAATGAAGCAGGTGACCAAACAGGTGGTTTAAATAAAGTTTTTGGTTATGTTTACCAAATCCGAATTAAAGCCAAAGCATTAAAGAAATCAAACCGCCAACTTTATTACTTTTTAAAGTGGTTCTTAATGTTAGGATTATTCTTCCTTATTTTTATACGTCCCTATGTATTTTAATGAGTGAAATCAAAACGCCCGACAGGGCGTTTTTTATTTGCTCTCGTTATAAAATACGTTTAAATGAGTGAACTTTATCGAGGTACAAAGTATGCAGACATTTCGTTCAAAAATAGATTGGTGGTTATGGGGAATAGTCATTGCGACGACAGGTTTACTGCTGCAGTTTTTATGGACGATGTATATTAAAGGAACCATGCAAGAATACCCTGAGCATGCAGTTATATACTTTCTAACGATTGTAGTGCTGTGGTGGCCGATCTTAAACACTCGTTATGTTGTGACTGAACATGAACTGACGATTCATTCGATGTGGTTTAAATGGAGAATAAATAAGAAGGATATTGTTGAGCTTACAAGCACACATCATCTGACCTCGTCCCCAGCTCTATCTTTGGATCGTTTACGCATTGATTATAAAAAGAATGGTATAGCAACTTATATTTTGGTATCACCTAAAAATAAAGAGGCTTTCTGTCAGGCAATACAGTCAGTACTCACTAAAAAATAGATTGATAATTTCGCATTTCATGTTGAATAGAAAACTTATTTTTAAAAAGAGCGATATTTTTTTAGTTGTACCAGATAGTATAATTTGGATAAAATTTGATATTTAAAATCATGAGAAAATATAATAAAAAAACAGCTATTGATTAGTTTAAGTATTTTAAGTTTAGTGGCTTGTACTGAAGAAATTGATGATATTTATGGAACTGTTGATCCTCAAAATAAAGCTTTTTATAGTTATGATCTTTCAGCTGCAAATGAGTCTAATAAACTGACAAAGAAATCGTATCAAGTAGATAAAAATAATGATCTTTTAATTACTTATACCGAAACACCAAAATTACAGACTGAAGCGCTTCGAAACTTTATTACTAGCAATGGGATATCAACCATATTTCCACCGCAAAATACCACTGGTGCTTATATCGTAGGTCGTAAAGCAGTATTCAGTGATAGTGTTTTGGAGTATGAACCTTATAATTTAGAACAGAGAACAGCATTTAAACTTACTTATCAGCTCAAGAAGATTGACTTGTCTGGCTTAGAGGTTTCTGACTATGTACGTTATTTTTTAAGACAAGCGACAGCATCATCGTTCATAAGCGATGTAACGCTAGAAATTATTCAAGGACTATTGTTTGCCAGTCAGGATAAATTCCCTGCAGGTGCAACATGTTGGCAAAAACAAGTTCAGTTGAGTACTCAAGATTATATTGAATCTTATCCAACGCAAAATCTTGCGCATGTCAGTACCAGTAGTACTGTTCAAAATCAGGGTATTTGGCAAAATGCATCATGGACAGCATATCAACCTAGTACTGAGTTTAATTTAGCGGATACGCGAATTCGTCATCAAGCACGTGAGTATTGGGGTTTTTACCATACTACGAGAGAGGTTAATCCAATTACTCCGACAAATGAACTCGCTTGTGATTTCTTTAATGAGTCAGCATTTAAGAGTGTTGATAAAGTATTGAGTCGAGTTTTTTAATTATCGGTGTAATTTGAGCTATTCAGTTGATGGATTTCAGCTCAATTCACTTGAAATTGATTTATGCAGACTACATCATCAAACCAATACTGATCATGAAAGTCTGCTGTGAATCCAAACGCGCGTGAACACATTGAAAAAATACTGACTCATATGACCCAATTGCCTGGTGTGTACAAAATGCTAGGCAAAGATGGGGAGTTGCTATATGTCGGTAAAGCGAAGAATCTAAAAAATCGTGTCTCCAGCTATTTTGTTAAAACGATTGAGCATCCCAAGACACAAGCTCTGGTTGCACGTATTTATGATATCGAGACATTGATTGTTCGTTCTGAAACTGAAGCGCTACTATTAGAACAAAATCTTATTAAATTACATCGTCCGCCATATAACATCATGCTGCGGGACGATAAGTCTTATGTCTATATCTTTGTTTCCGCAGATAAACCTTATCCTCGTATTGCCAGTGGGCGAGGTAAAGGTAAGCATCAAATCGGAAAATTTTTTGGTCCTTATCCAAGTGCGTACAGCGCGCGAGATACTCTTTTAACCTTACAAAAACTATTTAATGTAAGACAGTGTGAAAATAGCTATTTTTCTCAACGCAAACGCCCTTGTCTACAATATCAAATCAAACGGTGTACAGCACCGTGTGTGGGGTTAATTAGCCCCGAAGACTATAAAGAAGATGTTGATAATTCAATTCGCTTCTTACAAGGCGATACTAAAGAGTTGAATCAGGAATTAATCGGCAAAATGGAGCAAGCGGCAGAAGCTCTTGAGTTCGAAAAAGCGGTATTTTATCGAGATCGGTTGTCTTTATTACGTGAAGTTCAAGCCCAACAAGCAGTGTTTAAAATAAAAGGTGAGGCTGATATTTTAGCCATTGCCTATCAAGCGGGCGTCACCTGCGTACAAATCATGTATGTGCGTAATGGTCGTATGCTGGGAGGAAAAAGCTATTTTCCAGATATGTTGGGTGATGATCTTGGACAAATGCTCAGTGATTTTATTGCTAACTTCTACTTCCAAGTGGCAGATGAAATCCCTTCTGAGTTGATTGTGAATGTCGAACTTCCTGATCGAGTTCAACTCGAAGAAGCGTTACAACAAACCTTTGAGAAGAAAGTTCAGATCAAGCACAAAGTTCGAGAAACACGGGCTGAGTGGCAAGAGCTTGCACAAATGAACGTGCAGCATGCAATTAAAGGGAAGTTGAGTAATCATTTAGAGTTGAATGAGCGTTTTCATCAACTTGAACAAGTTGCGGGACGTCCGATTGATCGGATTGAATGTTTTGATATTAGTCATACGATGGGAGAAGCACCAATCGCTTCCTGTGTGGTGTTCGATCAAGGTGGGGCGCGGAAAAGAGATTATCGTCAGTTCGCCATTCAGGACATTACAGGAGGCGATGACTATGCAGCGATGCGACAAGCGCTAATTCGTCGTTATAAAAAGAATATGTTACCTGACCTTTTACTGATTGATGGTGGTAAAGGGCAGTTGCATATGGCTATGGATGTCATGCAAGAGCTTGGTCTAGATGCATTTATGATTGGGGTCTCTAAAGGTGAAGGGCGAAAACCAGGTTTAGAAACCTTACATTTTACTGATGGTACAAAGATCCAATTGCCTGAAGACCACAAAGCTCTGCACTTGATTCAGCAAGTTCGAGATGAAGCACATCGTTTTGCCATCACCAAACATAGAGCCAAGCGAGATAAACGACGTAGTAGTTCCGTATTGGAAGCAATCCCAGGTTTAGGACCTAAACGTCGACGCGATTTATTGACTCATTTTGGCGGTATACAAGGCGTGCTAAAAGCTTCAGAAAAAGAATTAATGCTTGTTCCTGGTTTGGGAGAAGTGATGGCAAGGACGATTTATAAAATTCTTCATGAATAAAAGGGCGGATTGACCGAATCTTCCATAGAGTTGTGGATAAATGATCATTCACAAAACTTAAGAAACGTTGAAAGATAAAGTGAATTTGCCCCTTAAGGAATAATAATGTCACTGCTTGGATTGTATCAACAGCTAGAACAACAAGAATGGATTGATATTCCATCAGGATGGTTGCAAGGGCGTACGGTATTTGGTGGTCTTATCGCAGGTCTGCTCATTCAAAAAGCAATTCTTACAGTCAATGATTCAGAAAAACAGCTTTTAAGTTGCAGTGTCAGCTTTGTTGGGCCTGTACAGCAAGGTGCAGCCAAATTGACGGCTGAAGTATTGAGACAAGGGAAATCAGTGACGACACTTGAAATTCGTCTTTGGCAAGACGATGCAGTGCAAAGTGTTTTAGTTGCAAGCTTCGGTTTGGGGCGAGAGTCGAGAATTGTGCTGAATAACCAACCCACGGTTCCTGACTACGTAACAGCAGATCAACTGGAAAAAATGGTTTATCTTGAAGGTTTGATGCCTGAATGCTTACAACAGTTCGAATTGTGTTGGGCTGAAGGACATTATCCAATGGCAGGAAGTAAAACACCTGATTTTGGTGGATGGTGTCGTTTTTCTCCTCAATTACACTCAAATCGTGATTTATATTTGGGTGATTTATTTTCTTTAATGGATGTGTGGCCGCCAGGTGTTTTGCCAATGTTTAAAACACCAGCACCAGCGAGCTCTTTAAGTTGGCACATTACATATATACACCCGATTGAAAATCAACTGCATGACTGGTTTAAATATAAAGTCGTTACTGAGTTTGCAGAACACGGTTATTCAACAGAATATGCTTATCTTTGGGATAGTGAAAATCGATTAATTGCGATCCTTAGACAGACGGTTGCCGTTTTTGCCTAGTCGACACTTCCTCGTATTTCGTATAAAGTTGCTTACAGATGGATACAATCTCGGCACAACCTTTGTGCAATATGCATATTTGATGCGACCAACATGGCGGTGTTTATGAGCACAGGGCGAATCCTGAACATTCCTAATATTCTAACATTGGCACGTATTGCCTTTATTCCTGTTTTTTTGGTGATTGCCTATTGGCCACCAGCGATTGGAATTGCTGAGCATCATGGTGGGATGATGCGACATTTGATTTTGACCGCGATCTTTGTCCTTGCAGCTGTAACAGATTGGTTTGATGGCTACCTCGCAAGGACATTAAATCAAACATCGGCTTTTGGACGCTTTCTCGATCCTGTCGCTGATAAATTGATGGTGGCTGCTGCTTTGATTGTTTTGGTTCAATGGCAACCTACAATTTCCATGGCATTTGCTGCGATTGTGATTATTTCTCGTGAAATTACAGTTTCAGCATTGCGCGAATGGATGGCAGAATTGGGTGCAAGAACTAATGTAGCTGTTTCTACCGTAGGTAAATATAAAACAGCCTTTCAAATGATTGCGATTAGTGTATTTTTGTTGAACTGGAAGCCATTAGAAATCTGGGCATATGCTTTATTGTATGCTGCGGTGATATTAACCTTATGGTCGATGATCATATATCTACGAGCTGCATGGCCTTATTTAAAACAGCCTTAATTGCTCATCAATCTAATAGCATCAAATCTAAGAAGCTCTCTACCTAGAGGGCTTTTTTATTGCCTCATATATACAGCTCAAGAAAAAAGCCCATAACGAATATGAGCTTAGTTCTCTGAGGAAAGTCATGCTCTTTTTGGGAGAGTATGCTGAAGAACATAATCATAATATGAGAATATGTTGGTATTTACAACGCATGAAAGTGTAAAGATTTTTTAATATTCTCAGTTTTGGTTTGCTTGGTTTTCAGTCAGTGTTGCAAATTTATGTTCGATCTGAGCTGCATTGCTTTGTAAGATTTCGATAAGCTTCTGAATATTCAGAAAATCAAAACGATTTTTTGATGCAACTAAGGTCAAGGCGATCGGTGCTTCCTTTGTGGAAAAACGTATCGGTACAGACAGACCGCAAACTTGTGGATCAATTTCACCTTGAGATAAATAAAATCCCTGCTTTTTGATTTTTTTCATCTGTTGAGCGAATTCATCTAGATCATGGGCAAAGCCAACTTTGGCAAGCTCATTTGAGAATTGCTCATAGTAAGACTGAATTCTTTGTTTGGTTAAATGGGCAATCACAATTTTAGGTGATGCCCCCACATATACAGGTCGAGGACAGCCACGTCCGTATGAAAGCAGCTCGGCAGCTTTGAAGGTTTCATGATGTAAATCAATACAGTAATCATGATTCAAATAGGTGAGTAAGCAGCAAAGTTCTGTACGATCTACGATGTCTCGCATGAACGGAATACTGATTTGTACTAAAGGATCTGTACTATGCGATATATAGTCTAAAACCGCTATTTTAGAGCCTAAAGTGTAGTCACCAGATGTTCCACTAATACGTTTCAAGATATCAGTTGATACCAGTTCCTTTAAATAGCGATATGCAGTGGGTTTTGAGAGATTGAGCTCATCACAAATGATATCAACGTTGATAATCGGGCGAGAAACTGAAAATAAGTCCAGTACAGTGAGAATTTTACCAAAACTCGAAATTGCCATGATGAGCTGTTTACTCCTTAAAAATAGTCTAAAGCTGTGGCTTTTATTTGCTTTATAACAGAAAAGTCATTCAGCGGGTATGCACTTTTAGCGTAGTTGATTCTAAAACGTATGAATAAGTTCTCTGATGAGAAAAATGATATTTTTTTGAATAATATATTCTATATTTAATTAAATAATTATCAAATAGTGATAATTTGTGTTGACTAAATAACTTTGTTTTGAAAAAATTATAAGCACAATTTCTTCATTGGATAATTTGTTTTAAATTTATCCCTGAAATGTTTGCCATTCCGATCAGTTCATTCTATTTCACGGTCAATTGAACGCTCTTTTAGTCTCTATCAAGAAGCTAAATGCAGCTGAGTTGTGTTGTGAATTTGCGTTTCCTAAAGCGGTTAGTATTGAGAAAAGTTCATGTTATTTAAACAGTTGTTGGCTTTTAGGCCGAGTCGACTTGATATTATTTTTGCGTGCAAAACCTTTGTCGCAGGGATGTTGGCACTGTTTATTTCATTTGAGCTTGATTTGATTAACCCCATGTGGTCGATAGGGACGGTATTAATTATTGCCAGTCCTTACTCTGGAATGGTTTCTTCTAAATGTATTTATCGCTTGGTTGGTACGGCTGCAGGAGCAATTATCGCGTTGCTTTTGACACCACATTTTATTAATACCCCGTGGTTGTTTACGATCATCTTGGCGCTGTGGGTCGGGTTTGCACTGTATATATCGCTCTTGGATCGTACTCCACGTAGCTATGTATTTATGTTGGCTGGATATTCCACCGCAATGATTGTGTATAACGCCATCACTTATGTTGATACCTATAATATTTTTGATATTGCTCTGGCACGAGTTTTAGAAATTTCTGTAGGTGTGATTTCAACCGCTGTCGTTTCAGCAACTTTTTTTCCTGTTCATGTAGGTGCCATGATTAAACAACGTGTCATCAAAACTTTGCAGGATCTGGAAAATATTTTTGAAAAACTCATTTCAGCCCAAGATACAAACCAAAATTACACACAAATTTTAGGGGTGATCACTCGTGATGCATCAGATATCCATGCACTAGCAGTTCATCTCGCTTATGAAAAAGGCGAGTTGCAAGGCATGACCAAACCTCTACAAGAAATGCTGCATCAGGTCTCGCTTGTTGTGGCCAATCTAGTTGCCATGTCTCAACGGATTAAACAATTAGAGCAAATGCCATTAACCACATTAGCTCCAAGGTTAAGCCAACTACGACAACAGACCTTACAGTTTTTAAATCAAGAAAAACAATTAACTGCCGATAACTTACGTGATTTACCACCACAGTTTGAACAAGATTTTAGCGAATTGATTGCGATGGCTTCGTCTGAACAAAAGACTGTGTTGGCTGCCTTAAAAATGGATGTACGTCATTTTATCGCCAATATGTTGGCAGTGAAGTTACTTTGGCAACAGATCCAGAAAGGTCATAAAGAAATCCCATCAGAGATAACTACGATCACCACCAAATATCCAAGTTTACACCGTGATCATGGTATCGCGGTACGCGGTGGAATCAGTGCGGTTCTCATCACTTTCATCGTGACAGGAGCGTGGATTTTATCAGGTTGGAAAGCTGGATTTATGATGGCGCAAATGGGTGCGATCACAGCGTGTATTTTGACTGCTTTGGATAATCCTGTGCCTGTGTTGCGCATATTTATCTGGGGGAGCATCGTTTCAGCGGGATTGGTTTTTATTTATGCCTTTGGAGTCTTTCCCCACATTACGCACTTTTGGCAATTAGCACTGGTACTTTTTCCAATTTTCCTTGTGGCTGTAAGCATGATGGCAAATCAAATGCTAATGCCGATAGGTATGGTTTTAGGCATTAATACCATGATGGGGCTGAATTTACACAATAAATATTCAATGGATGCGGTGTCTTATTTAGACAGCTCTTTTGCCATGATTTTAGGTGTTTTGGTCTCATTAATTGTGATTGATTTGGTTCGTGCTGTTTCACCCGATACAAGCGCAACACGTATTTTAAGTTTACATTACCAAGCGATGCGTCAAGCTTTAACACTGAGTTATGGGATTGATTTCAAAATTCATTTACGCAGCATGCTTGATCGAGTTGGGGTTCTAAATAGCAAGATGGTACAAAATGCTGAACTGAAATATGCCATCCAAAATGCCTTAATTGAAAGTGCATCGATTGTTGATCTTGTACGATTGCAGGAAATCCGCCAAAAGCTTCCGCATTATATGGACTTGCAAATGCAAATTGCTCTTTTAGAACAGCAGCTTGCCGAATATTTTCAAACACAATCAGAGCAACTTTCACTTCAAACTTTTCCAACGAAAATCCTTCAGCAAATCGAAGTGGTCAAGCATCTTGCAACGCCAATTAGTGAAGATGAGTTGTATCAAAGATTATTGATTTCACTGAATAATATTCTCAAAAGCATAGGGCATGCTTCAGATTTAGAGGTGAATTTAAATATGAATAACGTTGAGGTTGCTCATGGGTGAAATCAATCTATATGGAATTTATATTCCAACGTTGTTAGTGCAAGCCGTGATTGCTTATGTGCTGTTTAAGATGTTGAGTCCATTTGTAGACCGTTTCGCTCAGATGGGATGGATCGGGTTACCCAGTATTTTTAATCTCTGCTTCTATTTAGCTTTGATGCTTTGTGTGCATGAGATTTTTGTCCGACTTTGGATTTGAGCTAAATTTTTGATTGTTTAAATTTCTCTGATTTAAAAATGAGTAGTAAAGGTGAAGAACATGAATGCATTTGATATGCGAAAAGTCATACGACCTGTGGTTCTTATCATTGCCATTATTGTGGCGATATACACGGTTGTGCATTTATGGAATTACTATAATGCGGCACCTTGGACGCGAGATGGTCGTGTCCGTGGCGATGTCATTCAAGTGGCTTCAGATGTCAATGGTTTGGTGACTGAGGTTTTGGTACAAGACAACCAAACTGTAAAAAAAGGACAGGTCTTGTTTAAAATTGATGTCGCACGTCAAGCACTGGATGTGGAGCAAGCCAAATCTGATCTTGCAAAAGCTAAAGCAGGTCTAGCACAAGCTCAAGCAACTCTTGCGGGTACCAAAGCTAGCTTAGTGAAGGCCGAAGCCAATATGAAACTTGCCGAAAAGAATGCAGCTCGATATACCAGTCTTATGGATGGTGCAATTTCCAAACAGGAACAAGATCAAGTTTTTGCTGCACGTGATCAAGCTTTTGCTGAACGCGAACAATTAAAAGCAAGTATTGAACAAGCCAATGCTGCGATTGAACAGCAACATGCGTTACTGGATGTGGCGACAAGTAATTTGCACTTGGCAGAATTGAATTTACACCGTTCAGAAGTTGTTGCTCCTGCCGATGGAACTTTATCAAATTTTGATTTACGTGTGGGTAATTACGTTAAAGTTGGACAAGCTGTAGCAGCTCTTTTAGATCGTCAGCAACTTTATGTGGTTGGTTATTTTGAAGAAACAAAACTTGACCGTATTCATGTTGGAGATATTGCAACAGTTCAATTGATGGGGGACAAACAACGTATTCGTGGTCATGTGCAAGGTATTGCATCTGGGATTGAAGATCGCGAGCGTTCGGGCAGTTCAAACTTATTGGCAAATGTAAATCCAACTTTTAGTTGGGTACGATTGGCTCAACGAGTGCCTGTGAAAATTGTATTAGATGAACCACCACAAAATCCATTGGCATTCGTTTCTGGACGTACTGCAACGGTGAGAGTGATTGAGAAATAAGCTTTGAAGTTGTTAATAAATAAAATTAGTAGAGTGATATTAGTTAGGAAAGCTCATAAGCTCAATTCAACGTTGTTATTCCGTTCCGCCTTCAATGTTAATTCAGCTCAAAAGGCGATATGGATATCGCCCGCCAAGATATTCATTTATATCTAAGATGTCTGATTAAGGTGTGATGCCTGTAGGATCGCGATACCAGCTTTGTATCAACAACGCTGCTGCAAAGCTATCTGCTGATAAGCGTTTTGCTTGACCTTTACTTTGATAAGATTCGAGTTCTTCTCTCGCTTCACGAGTTGTTAGGCGTTCATCCACCATCCACGTTTGGATATTTGTCTGGTGACGTAAACGACGAGCGAATTTACGAGCGCGTGCTGAGAGTTCGGATTCACTATCATCCATATTCAAAGGTAGCCCGACTAGAAATAAGTTCGGTTGCCACTCTTTAACAAGTTTGAGTAATTGGTTCCAGTCAGGAATGCCATCTTTCATTATAAATAAAGGCAGTGGATTGGCACTTTCAATCGCGGATTGACCAATCGCAATGCCCATTTTTTGTGTACCAAAATCAAATGCCATAATCGACTGAGAAGTTTGTATATCAGGCATGACCAATCTCAGAAGCAAACCAAGTACGATCTACACCGATTTTTTTATAAGCCGCATCCCAACGATCGCCGTATGGAAGATTAAAAATAAGATCCATATCTGAATCGCAAATTAACCAGTCACCACGAGTGATTTCATCTTCAAGTTGATTTTTACCCCAACTCGCATAGCCTAGAGCAATTTGATAGCGACCAACGCCTTCATTGTGAGCAATCGCATCTAAGATATCTTTACTGGTGGTGATGCAGACATTTTCTCCTACCGCAATAGAGGAGTGCCAAGTCGGTTGACCAGTATGTAGAACAAAGCCTGCTTCTGGGCGTAAAGGACCGCCCTGCAAGACCGCGTGAGGGTGAACATTATCCGCATCAATCTCCAAATCATTGAGAAGTTCTTTGATTTGTAAATCAGACGGACGATTGATAATGATGCCTTGTGCACCGTCTTCATCATGGCGCGCAACATAGATGACAGTATTTGCAAAGAAGTCATCTGCCATGTCTGGTGGAGCGATGAGACAACGGTGAGTTAAGTATTGTTTCGTCACCTAGGCGGTTCTCCATCAAAAGAATGTACGTTTCAATCTATATAGGTTCTTTATATCAACATACAAGAGTTAATCGGATTTCGCCAATCATTTTCTGATATTTTGCCCTAAAAATCAGGCAGGCTGAAACTTAAGCTGTCGCAGCTGCTTTGCATGTTGCAAAGTTGTCTCACTAATTTCGACACCACCAGACATACGAGCAAGCTCTAGAATACGCTGTTCTTCGTCAAGTTCGATGATGGTACTGCTAGCTGGATCAGTTTGTTGTTTTTTGACCAGTAGATGTTGATCGGATTGCGCCGCAACCTGTGCTTGGTGAGTAATACATAGTAATTGAACATGCTGTGCTAAATCAGCCAGTAATCGTCCTACAACTTCTGCAGTTCCACCGCTAATTCCGACATCAATTTCATCAAATACTAGAACTTCAGCTTCGGTCTTCTCCGCATTCATGACTTGCATGACTAAAGCAATACGAGAAAGCTCACCACCTGAGGCAACTCGTGCTAATGGTTGTGGAGGAATTCCTTTATTTGCAGTGAATAGCAGTTGAATAAAGCTTAGGCCTTCTAATGACGCTTGTTCTAATGGTTCGAACTTGAATTCAAAATGAGCTTCAGGAAGAGCCAAAGGTTTGACTTGTTCCGTCAGTTGTTTAGCTAGTGGAATCGCAGCGGTTCGACGAATATCATCTAAGTGCTGTGCTTTTTCAATAAAGGATTGATAGGCAATTTCAACTTGTTCAGCCAAAGTTTCAGGATCTTCAAGTTGATGAAGTTGTTCTAATTCCTGTTGCCATTGTTCAAAATCTTGTTTGAGGGACTCTGGTTGAGTTCTGTATTTACGTGCCAGACGATGGAAGATTTCAAGTGTAGAATTTAATTGCTCCATGCGTTCAGGATCGAAACTTTGGCGATCTATGAACTGACGCAAGCTTGCTGTGGCATCTTCAATTTCGCTTTGTGCATTTAATAAAGAATTATAAATGGTTGAAAGCAGTTCGCTGCGTCCAGCATGAGACTCTAACCGACGGATAATCGATGAGATTTCTTGAGTAATATTTTGTTCAGCTTCATCTAATACATTTAGGCTATAACCACAGTCTTGCATGATGTGTTCGTGATGGCTTAAGCGATCAAATTCTTGTTCAATTTCTCGATAGTCTGTTTGTACGATTTCTTCAAGCTCTTCCAATTGAGTTTCTAAGTTTTGTATCTTCTGCAGGCGAGTGGCTTGCGCATCTAGCGCGGCTTGGTGTTGTCGAATATTTTGCTGCCAAATGCTATACGCTTCACGAACTGCTTGTGCTTGATCACCAAAATTGTGATAACGATCTAACCAGTGTTTTGGATAAGGTGGTTCTAGAAGTTGTTGCTGGCTGTGCTGGCTGTAGAGTTGGACTAATAATCGTCCGATTTCTTTAAGTTCAGCAAGGCTGCTAGGTCTTCCATTAATCCAAGCTTTACTACGGCCAGTTGCAAAGATGACGCGACGCAAATGAATCTCGCCTGATTCATCATCAAGCTCATGATCTATGAGCCAATTGGCTTCAGCACTATCAGCTTGGTAGCTAAAAATAGCCGTAACGTCAGCTTTATCTGCACCATATCGGACATAATTTGTATCTGTGCGTTCACCCAAACATGCGGATAAGGCATCTAACAATAAAGATTTTCCTGCGCCTGTTTCTCCTGTGAGAACATTAAAGCCTTGTTCAATATCTAAAGCTAAGTGGTCAGCGAGTGCAAAATTAATTAAAGTTAAATGGGTGAGCATAAACGCATCCAATGCACAGATTGTTTTGCTTAAAGATAGAGAGTTTTTATAGTGGCGACAAGTCGTGATTCACCTATTTTGTTGCTTTCACAACAAAACGATTTATTGGAATTTGGAAAAATGAATAAGTCATATTGTTTGATAAGCAAAGAGCTGAAAGTGTATGATTTCAAGCTGATCCATAATTCAAACTAATAATGTTTTAGCGGTGTTGTTTTTTTTAGTGCTTCAGATGGTTTATTTCTGAAGTCGGTCTCATATATTGAAGTTTGATTTTCTTAATCCTCATCATTCATCGCGGTGCAAATCACTTTATGCAGGGCAAACTTAACGAAGATGATTCTGTCCACTGGTAACATGGTTGTTCAGCTTGTGATTGGGCAAAAGTTCCTTTGCTAGTTTTCTTTATTTGGCATAGCTGTTGGTCTTGCGCTCTGGCAAAGTTACACTTTGTGCTTTTTCACCACTCGTAGCATAACTATTCGTCTAGCGCTCGGAAAAGCTTCGCTTTGTTTTTTACTCGCTCAGGTATGAAAATTGCTGTATTTACGCCAGAAAATGGATTGATTAGTTGTAAAGGCACAATTAAACTACGTCCAGCATAACCTAATATAAATGCGGCAGAATTTGGAGAGTACGCATGAGTTCAGTGCAGTTTGATCATGTAACGGTCATTAAGAAATCGAATGTGTATTTTGGCGGGGCATGTATTAGCCATACAGTACAATTTGAAGATGGTACAAAAAAAACTTTAGGCGTTATTTTACCTACTGAACAACCTTTGACTTTTGAAACACACGTCCCAGAGCGTATGGAAATTATTTCTGGTGAGTGTCGCGTAAAAATTGCAGATAGTACAGAAAGTGAATTATTCCGTGCGGGGCAGTCATTCTATGTCCCTGGAAACAGTGTATTCCATATTGAAGCAGATGAAGTACTTGATTATGTGTGTCATTTAGAAGGTTAACCTTTTCCTTCATAAATCGAGTACACTATATCTAAAGAGAATCCTGTAAAGTCATTTACAGGATTTTTTTATTAAATTCCCTTGCGGAGCTATTCGCTCCTCACCTGTAAAGTCATTTACAGGATTTTTTATTTTCAAAATCCCCCAAATATCCTGCTTTAAGTGGGAGTGCTGAAAAGAGGTCGCTCATGGCAAAACCTGAATATTATTATGGCGTTCATTCCGTGGAGTCATTATTAGAATTGGAGCCTGAGCGAGTACTCACATTGTTTACGCTTAAAGGTCGAGATGATCAGCGTTTACAAAAAATCTTAGCACTTGCAGAACCTTTCGGGATTAGTGTGCAAAAGGCAAGCCGTGACAGTCTGGAAAAATTAGCAGGTATGCCATTCCACCAAGGGGTTGTTGCTGCTGTACGTCCTCATCCAACGCTTAATGAAAAAGATTTAGATCAATTAATGCAGCAGCATCCCGATGCGTTATTGTTGGCACTTGATCAAGTGACTGATCCACATAATTTAGGTGCTTGCATCAGAACTGCAGCCGCTATGGGAGTTCAAGCAGTCATCGTACCTAGAGATCGTTCAGCAAGTTTGACGCCAACAGCACGTAAAGTTGCAGCAGGTGGTGCAGAAAAGGTTAAGTTTATTCAAGTCACTAATCTTGCTCGTACCTTAGCGCATTTAAAAGGGACTACCCATACTCGTGTGATTGGTACGATGCTTGATGAGAAGGCTTTGCCTATTCAGCAATGTGATTTTAGCGGTTCGGTTGTGATAGTGATGGGCGCTGAAGACACAGGACTTCGACCAATTACCCAATCGCAATGTGATCAAACAGTGTTTATCCCAATGGCAGGTGATTTGCAGAGTTTAAATGTAAGTGTTGCAACAGGTATGGCACTTTATGAGGCATGTCGACAGCGTACTACTGTATAATCATCGTTACGCTCTATTCAAAATTGAAAAATGACAGTTCGCTCGCAAGGTTATCTTTTTGTCCTGATCACGATGTGTATATGGGGCGGATTTACTATTTTCTCCCGACTTAATGCGCATTGGCATGTCAGTATGTGGGATTTGGTTGCGATGCGCTTTGCAATTGCTTCTGTTATTTTAGTGCCTGTTTTAATTTATAAAAAAGATTTTGCCTTTTTATGGCATCCACGCCCTTTGATTTTGGCACTGATCGGCGGGCTAGGCTATTGTTTTACCGTATATACCGCTTTTTTGCATGCCCCAGCTGCACATGCTGCTATTTTTTTAAATGGTTGTATCCCTTTGTGTACTGCTATTGCTGCATATTTATTATTTAGACAGCCTTTTGATAAACATACGTGGTTCAGTATTGCAATTATGATGAGTGCATTATTACTTATGAGTTATTTAATGCTGCATGATCAAAGTGCTGTATTGGGTTGGGGGGATCTGTTGCTGTTTATTAGTGCGGTGTGGTGGGGTATTTTTACCGTTCTCCTAAAACAATGGAAGCTATCTGCTTGGCATTCAACAGCGGGTGTAGTGATTTGGTCTGCGATTATCTACCTGCCTATTTATATTTTATTTATTCCAAAACATTTTCAAGATGCAGAACCTCTTCACCTCTTGATTCAAGGACTTTTCCATGGTGTGTTGGTGGTGATCGTTGCGACTTTGACTTATGTTGCAGCAATTCAAAGGTTGGGCGCATTTAAAACAGGAAGTATTGTAACTTTAGCACCATTTATAGCGGCTGTTGTCGCTGTTCCTTTGTTAAATGAACCAATCAATCTTGCCATTATCAGTGGTTTGATTGGAATGGCGATTGGTGCACTTCAACCGTGGCGATGGTTTCAAAAAGACACCTTAGAGGCT
>NZ_MELG01000132.1:23810-56948 GCF_001767535.1 Acinetobacter sp. GWC1_38_13
CATTTGTGCTGCAATAATATGACGAATTTGCTCTTCACTTTGCCCATCTCGTTGACTTGCGCGTTCCAGTTGAATGTGCTCACTCGCATCGATCAATAAAGTATGATGAACAAGTTCATGTTGATTAGTTTCAAACAAAAGCGGTGAGACTAAAATGACATAGGGGCTTTCAGCTTGTTGTAATTGTTGAATGATAGATTGGCGAATAGCGGGATGTGTGATTTTTTCTAATGTCATACGTGCTTCAGGATGGCTGAAGATATGTTCTCTCAAGGCTCGACGATTTAAAGTTCCATCTTCTAATAGAACCCAATCTCCAAAAGCACGGTGTATTTCTTTTAAAGCAGGTTGATTTGGTGCTACGACTTCTCGAGCAACAATATCTGCATCTATTACAACAATACCTTGGGACTCAAACCATTGGGTTGCAGCAGATTTACCACTCCCAATACCACCCGTAATCCCCAAGATAAATGTCATATTAACCCCCAAGATACACTTTCATAATTTGCTCACCCCATAGAAAGGCAATCCAACCAGCAATTGCAATATAAGGACCAAATGCAAAAGGTTGATTTTCACCGCGCATTTTCATCAGCATAATACCAATAATTGCACCTACCATAGAAGAGAGTAATACGATGAGGGGTAACATCATCGGACCCATCCATGCACCAAGGGCGGCAAGCAGTTTAAAATCTCCATAGCCCATGCCTTCTTTGCCGGTGATGATTTTAAATAGGAAATACACAATCCAAAGACATAGAAAACCGATTAAATAGCCCCAGATCGCAGCACTAGCCGTTGTATAGATTGCAAAAGTATTAATACCTAGACCTAATGCTGCTAAAGGTAGCGTAAATCGATCAGGTAGTAATTGTGTATCAAAATCAATAAAAGTGAGTGCAATAAGTGTCCACGTTAGAATTAAGCCGAACAGCATCTGAATTGTTGCACCGAATACTGCCACAACGATCAATGAACAGATCATAGTAAGTAGTTCAATCAGCGGGTAGCGAATGCTAATTGGATTCTGGCAAGTGCCACATTTACCACGGAGTGCTAACCAACTAATAAGAGGAATATTTTGGAACCATTTAATTGGCGTTTGACACTTAGGACAGGTTGAAACTGGCTGACTTAATGTTAACTTGCTCTGATCTATGATCGGCTGTTCAGGGTGTAAAAGCATTTGGCATTCTTGATGCCATTCTTGCTCCATCATTTTTGGAGTGCGAAAGATCACAACATTTAAAAAACTGCCGATGCACAGGCTGATTAATCCAACTGCAAGGTAAAGTGCAGTTGGATTTTCAATAAAATAAGTAAAAACAGAAAGCATTTAGACACCAAGTTAACCGACAACGGAACCCATTTGGAAGATTGGAAGGTACATAGCGACAACTAAACCACCAACAAGAATACCTAGGATTGCCATGATTAATGGTTCCATCATCGAAGTTAGACCATCAACTGCGTTGTCGACTTCATTTTCATAGTGTGTTGCGACTTTATCTAGCATTGAATCAAGCGCACCAGACTCTTCACCAATGGCGACCATTTGAATTGCCATCGCAGGGAAGCGGTTTGAAACACGCATAGCAAATTGCAGTTGTTGTCCAGTTGCAACATCTTCTCTAATCTTAAGTACGGCTTCTTCATAAACGACATTATTGGTTGCGCCTGCTGTGGACGTAAGCGCATCAATTAATGGAACGCCCGCCGCAAATGTTGTTGCTAGTGTACGACTGTAGCGAGCAATAATTGCTTTATATACGAGATCACCAAAGATTGGCAGTCTTAAAGCAAGTTTATCTAAGCCATCTCTAAATTTTTTACTGCGTTTTTTAGCTTCTAGAAATGCAGCAATAATTGCACCAATAACGATAATTAGAATGAACCAATATTCTTGCATCCATTGAGACATACCGACAACCATTTTGGTAAATGCGGGTAAGTCTGCACCAAATGAACTAAACAGATCTTGGAAAACAGGGACTACTTTCACCATCAAAATAATTGTAACGATCACAGCAACTACAATCACTGTAATCGGATACTTCATTGCTTTTTTAATTTTTTGTTTGAGTAACTCACTTTTTTCCTTATATACCGCGACACGATCTAGCATAGTCTCAAGAGCACCCGACTGTTCCCCTGATTCGACGAGTGAACAAAATAAGGTATCGAAGTATTGAGGGTATTTTTTTAAAGCGCCAGCGAAAGTATTACCACCTTCAACTTCACTTTTTAATCCTAATACGACCTCACGCATAGATGGGTTTTCTAAACCTTCTGCAACAATTTCAAAGCCTTGTACTAATGGTACACCCGCTTTCATCATTGTTGCTAATTGGCGTGTGAAAACCGTGATATCCAAAGTCGTTACTTTTTTCTTCATAAAACCTTCGAGAATATTTTTACGTTTTTCTCGAATGTTTTTAATCGTCACACCTTGTTTACGTAATGTGACTTTTGCTAAAGCCATATTACGTGCTGGAAGTTCCCCTTTAATTTTTGCCCCTTTACGATCGACCCCTTCATAGGCAAAAGTAGGCATCATTTGCGCTTTTTTCGCTGCCATGACCATTAATCCTTTTTATTGATTTTATTCACTTGTTACTCGGTTAACTTCTTGCAAAGAGGTGATCCCTTGCATGACCTTTTTTAAACCAGAACGGCGTAGATTATTGAAACCAGCCTTTTCAGATGCTGCTGCAATTTGTAATGCATTTCCATCTTCCATAATAATCTTGGAAATCTCGGGTGTCACTTTCATTACTTCATAAATACCGACACGCCCTTTATATCCTTCACGACAAGCATCGCAGCCGACAGGTTGAAAAATTTGAAAGTCTGGGTTAGCTAAATCTTGTTCAGTGAAGCCCATTTCTAAAAGGCTCTGCTTAGGAATCTCGATAGGTTGTTTACATTCCGAGCATAGACGACGAGCTAAACGTTGAGCAATCACGAGATTAACAGAAGTTGCAATATTGAAAGAGGGAACCCCCATATTGCGTAATCGTGTGAGTGTTTCAGGAGCGCTGTTGGTATGTAGGGTCGACATCACCATGTGACCTGTTTGAGCTGCTTTAATTGCAATTTCAGCTGTTTCCAAGTCACGAATCTCACCGACCATGATGACATCAGGATCTTGACGTAAAAAAGCTTTTAATGCTGCTGAGAAAGTTAAACCTGTTTTAGGGTTGACGTTAACTTGGTTAATACCTTCTAAGTTAATTTCGACGGGATCTTCTGCGGTCGAAATATTGGTATCTTCTGTGTTTAATATATTTAAACCTGTATACAACGATACAGTTTTCCCTGAGCCTGTTGGACCTGTAATCAGAAGCATACCCTGAGGCTTGTCTAATGCACTCATAAAGAGTTCTTTTTGTTCATCCTCATAGCCTAAGGCTTCAATACCTAACATTGCGCTTGAAGGATCTAAGATACGAAGAACCAGTTTCTCTCCAAATAAAGTTGGAAGTGAGTTAACACGAAAATCAATCGCTTTAGTTTTAGAGAGTTTTAGTTTGATACGACCATCTTGAGGCATACGCTTTTCAGAAATGTCCATTTGAGACATGACTTTTAAGCGCGAGGCTAAACGAGTTGCGAGTTGTAATGGTGGGTTAGCAATTTGTCTGAGTACACCATCCACACGATAACGCACGCGATACATTTTTTCATAAGGCTCAAAATGTAAGTCAGAGGCTCCCATGCGAATCGCATCAATCAATAACTTGTTGATATATTTTACGATAGGAGATTCTTCTTGATTATTTGTATCCTCATCCTCAGTCGTGTTGTTTGTATCAGTCGTTGCAACATCAACATTATCTAAATCAAAGTCGTCATTTTCCCCAAAATCGAAACTGCCGCTATCTCCAAATTGCTGATCAATCAGTTTTTCGAGTTTATTGTGCTCAACAATCACAGGTTCGATATTCAATTTGGTATTGAACCTGATTGCGTCTAATGCATCAATATTCGTCGGGTTGCTGGTCGCAACATACAAAATCTGACCACGTTGAATGAGTGGAACAACACGATGTTTTTGAATCAGTTTGCTGTCAGTTATTTCACGAGGTAATAGAGCTGTATCAAATACAGCAAGATCAAAGAGTGGCTCACCAAACTCTAAAGATATGCTTTCCGCAATTGTCAGAGGTGATAGACGATGATGTTCAATTAAGTGAGCAACAATATCTTGTTGTGCTTTTTTTGCAGCATCAATCGCACTCTGCATATTTGATGCAGCAATGTGACCATCATCGACTATGCGTCGAATAAACCCCGAAAATTTTGGAGACGTATGTATTCCTGACATCTGTCCGCCTTATGACAATATGGTTATAATAGCTATATATCAAAATTATACTTTCGTTACGTAAAATTACTACCATTGAAAGTGTCGTTTTTGACTTGATTAAGCTTTAAAACTTTGAACTGATCGAATCTTTTGCAAATTTATTTTTATCATAAACTTGTAGTTATGATGTTTTGAATAAATAAATGTCTCAGCCAACAAAATCCACTTTGGTTAAACTGATAATACTCTTTTTCATCCCATAGTCACTGCTTTAAATTCAAACGATATAAAAAAACTGAATTTTCTAAAAAACTGTGTAAAATATGCAGCATTTTTTAGAATTTATTCGTAGGTTGGCGGAGTATGTCGAATTCGACCATTACCCCTTGGGTTGTTGGCAATTGGAAAATGAATCCAATGCATGCTGACGCTTTAAAATTAATAGAAGAATTTAAACTGTTATTACAACAGGAACCTATTTCTCAAGCGGCATGTCATATTGGTGTTTCTCCAGTATCGATTGCGCTTACAAATATACAAGCACATTTAGCTGAATTTAATCGAACAATCTATACGGTCGCTCAGGACGTTTCCAAAATTGCTGGCACAGGGGCGTATACGGGTGAGGTCAGTGCTGAATTGCTAAAAGATAGTCAAATCGAATTTGTACTGATTGGACATTCTGAGCGTCGAGAATTATTTGGTGATAATGTAGAAATCATCAAGGCTAAACTCAACAATGCTTTAAATGCAGGATTGACTGTGATTTATTGTGTTGGTGAAAGTTTAGAGCAGCGCGAGCAGGGCGCTGCTGAACAAGTTGTATTACAACAAATTTGTGATATCGCAGCGATTGTGAAGCCTGATCAATGGCAGCATATTGTGGTCGCTTATGAGCCGATTTGGGCGATTGGCACTGGAAAGACTGCTTCTCCTGCTGATGCGCAAATGATGCATGCAAAAATTCGTGAAGGTTTAAAACAAATCACACCTTTCGGAGCAAATATTGCTATTTTGTATGGCGGAAGTGTGAAAGCTGAGAATGCTGTTGAATTAGCTGCATGTCCAGATATTAATGGCGCTCTGGTTGGTGGTGCATCACTCAATGCGCAATCCTTCTTCCAAATCGCAAAAGCTTTTGTTCAAAGCAAATAACGAGGAATAGAAATGTATAGTTTTATACTCGTTGTACATATCATTTTGGCAATTTTGATTATTGCTTTGGTTCTTGTACAACAAGGTAAGGGTGCTGAAGCTGGCGCATCTTTTGGTGGTGGCGGTGCTGCCACAGTATTTGGTGCTTCGGGTGCAGGTAACTTCTTGACCCGTTTAACTGCTATTTTTACTGCATTATTTTTTGTAACTAGTTTGACCTTGGCTGTGTTTGCTAAAAAACAAACGACAGATGCATATACGCTTAAATCAGTTCAAACGACGACAACAGCTCCTGCCTCATCGTCTGAAACTTCATCAAACGCGCCAAAAACAACTGAATAAGTTGATTTAGGACTTTTCTTTTTCGCTTTAAACGAATAGAATGCGTCCCACAAAGCTGCGGTGGTGGTGGAATTGGTAGACACGCTACCTTGAGGTGGTAGTGCTTTCGGGCGTGGGGGTTCAAGTCCCCCCTTCCGCACCAAACTTAATAACCAGTAAGTTTGGTGTATGCAGTGTTTTGTTGATGCGGGATGGAGCAGTCTGGTAGCTCGTCGGGCTCATAACCCGAAGGTCGTTGGTTCAAATCCAGCTCCCGCTACCATTTGATTAAGGTGCAACTTAATCAAGCAAGTATGAAAACTTGAATTGACTTTTTTTCATATTTGTATATAATTTTTGCACGTTGATGCGGGATGGAGCAGTCTGGTAGCTCGTCGGGCTCATAACCCGAAGGTCGTTGGTTCAAATCCAGCTCCCGCTACCAAGTTTCTTAAAAGAGGCTCACAATAAGGTGGGCCTTTTTGCACAGTGGGCAATGCTTTTCTGTGTAACATAGGGGCGATTTACGCCCTTTTTTATTGGTTGTTTAGCTATCGTGTAGTGTTCGACATCAATTGGTCAAATAGTCGTGCTTCACTATACGGTTAAGATTGATTGGCTCGCATGAGAGCGACGAGAGTAAATGAAATTATCAAATAAATCTCAAGCATTGCATGATCTTATCGCGCCAGCTGTAGCTGCGTGTGGTGTAGATCTGTGGGGGATTGAATTCCTTCCACAAGGAAAGCGTTCTTTATTACGTATTTATATCGATAAACCTGTCGATGAGAACGCAGAACCTATTCTGAATGAAGATGGTGAATTAGAACAAGGGCGTGGTATTGGCGTTCAAGATTGTGTACTCGTTACACAACAAGTGGGTGCAATGCTTGATGTTCATGATCCGATTTCTGGTGAATATGCTCTTGAAGTATCATCGCCTGGTTGGGATCGACCATTTTTCCAATTAAATCAATTACCAGCATATATTGGACAACAAGTGGCTTTACGTTTGATTGCTGCCGTCGAAAACCGTCGTAAGTTTCAGGCGAAATTACTTTCTGTAGATTTGGAAAATGAACTGATCCAAGTTGAAGTGGAAGGTAAACACATGCTTGAAATTGATAGCAATAACATTGATAAAGCAAATTTAATCTATCAAGACTAATATTAACTTAATTTTATAAGAAATCGGTAGGTGACTTATGGGCCGCGAAATTCTTACCGTTGCAGAAACGGTTAGTAATGAAAAAGGTGTTAGTCGTGAAGCGATCTTCCAAGCGTTAGAGCAAGCCCTTGTTGCAGCAACGAAGAAAAAGTTTTACGAAGGTACACATTCAGAAGAAGCTCAACTTCGCGTTGAGATTGATCGTAAAACAGGTGATTACCGTACTTTCCGTCAATGGACTGTTGTTGCGGACGAAGATCATGAAATGCCAGCTTGCCAAGATGCAATTTCAGATGTAGATCCATCGAAATGGTCGATTGGTGATGTGCGCGAACTTGAAGTTGAGTCAATCGAGTTTGGTCGTATTGCTGCACAGATCGCAAAACAAGTGATTGTACAAAAGATTCGTGAAGCTGAGCGTGCATTGGTTGCTGATGCTTATGAATCGAAAGTCGGCGAGTTGATTTACGGTGAAGTGAAAAAGCAAACGAAAGATGGCTTTATCATTGATCTGGGCGATAACGCAGAAGCTTATTTAGCGCGTGAAGAAACGATCCATAAAGAAATTTTGCGTCCTAAACAACGTATCAATGCAATTTTATATAGCGTGAATCGTGAAGGTCGTGGCGCACAACTTTTGTTGTCTCGCTCACGTCCAGAAATGCTGATTGCATTGATGAAAAAAGAAATTCCTGAAATTTCAGAAGAAATCATTGAGATTAAAGCAGCAGCACGTCAACCAGGCGTTCGTGCTAAAATTGCAGTGAAAACTAACGACCACCGTATTGATCCTGTTGGTGCTTGTATTGGTATGCGTGGTACACGTATTCAAGCAGTACAACAAGAGTTAAATGGTGAGCGTATCGATGTTGTGGTGTGGTCTGATGATCCAGCGCAATATATCGCAAGTGCTTTAGAGCCAGCAGATGTATCTGGTATCGTATTAGATGAAGATGCACGCAGTGCAGACATCATTTTTGCGACCAATGATCAATTGGCGCGTGCGATTGGTTCACAAGGACAAAATGTTCGTTTGGCATCTGAATTGACGGGTTATAAACTCGACATGATGTTAGAAGAAGAGTATCGTGCTCGTCAGCAAAATGAAGCTCAACAATATCTCGATATGTTTGTTTCTCGTCTTGATATTGATGAAGATTTAGCAATGGCATTGGTTGAGATGGGCTTTACTTCATTAGAAGAAATTGCTTATGTTCCAGCTGAAACATTTGATGAAATCGAGCTTGAGGCTGATTTAGTTGAATTGTTACAAAGTCGTGCGAAAGAAGCTGCATTAACGGATGCGTTAAAACAGCAAGAAAATATTCAAGAGCCAAGTGCAGAACTTCTCGGTATGGAAGGTATGACGACTGAGATTGCATATGCATTGGCGGCGCGTGGTGTGATTACGATTGATGATTTGGCTGACCAAGCGACTGACGATATCTCAGATATCGAAGGTTTAGGTCATGACAAAGCAGGTCAGTTAATTATGAAAGCACGTGAATCATGGTTTAATTAGGAGATAATAGATGACGGACAAGTCGATTCAAGAGTTAGCGCTCAGCGTAGAACGTCCTGTAGAGAAACTCCTAGAGCAGGTTCGCGATGCAGGTCTACCACAGCGTAAAGCAGATGACATCATTACCACTGAACAGCAAGATACTTTGGTCAATTATTTGAAAAAAGTACACGGTCAGGAAAGTGGTAACACAGGAAAAATTGCGTTGAAACGTAAAACAACGAGTACTGCTAAAGTAACAAGTACATCGGGTAAAGCTAAAAACATTAATGTTGAAGTGCGCAAAAAACAAGTATTTGCGAAACCGAGCCCTGAGTTACTTGCAGCAGAAGCAAAAGCGCGAGCTGAAGCTGATCAGAAAGTACGTGTTGAACAAAAAACACGTGTTGAAGCTGAACAGAAAGCCCGTGATAGTGCTGAGCAAAAAGCTAATGCAACTTTAGAAGCAATGCGTGCAGAGCATACTTCTGACAGTTCAACACAAGCACCAGCTAAAACAGCTGTTGTCGTTAAAAAACGTAACAGCGACAAGATTATTAAAGCACCTGTTGTTAAGCCAACAGAAACGCCAGAACAGAAAAAAGCTCGTGAAGCTCAAGCGGCTCAGTTAAAAGCTACTGAAGAAGCTGTACGTCGTAAAGCTGCTGAAGAAGCACAACAGCGTACACTTGAGCAAATGCGTAAAATGGCATCAAAATATTCAAATGATGATGCTACGACTACGATTCGCGTGATTGATGACTCTCCTTTAGCTGCTGGTCTTGTTGGTCAAGCATATGAAGATTCATTCAACAAAGAAGACCGTGAAATCAAACGTGGTGGTGCAACTGCAAATCCGCGTGCTGGTAAGAAAAGCGGTCGTGGTGGCGATGCTCAAGCAGAGCAAAGTTTCAGTAAGAGCCATCACAAGCGTGGTTTGAAAACGAGCCAAGCGAATAAACATGGTTTTGAAAAACCTGTTAAGAAGCAGATTTATGATGTTGAGATCGGTGAGAAAATCATTGTTGCTGATCTTGCTCAAAAAATGGCAGTTAAAGTCCGTGAAGTAATCAAAACACTCATGAAAATGGGTGAGTTAGTTACTCAGAACCAAGCAATCGATCAAGATACAGCTGTACTTGTCGTCGAAGAGTTGGGTCATAATCCAGTTCTAGTTTCTGATACTCAAGCGGAAGACAACTTACTTGAAGCTGCTGAAGAAGCACGTGGTGAGCAAACAACTCGTCCGCCTGTTGTAACAATTATGGGGCACGTTGACCATGGTAAAACGTCATTATTAGATCGTATTCGTCGCTCTAAAGTGGCAGCTGGCGAGGCGGGTGGTATCACTCAGCACATTGGTGCTTACCATGTTGAAACTGAGAAAGGTATTATTACTTTCCTAGATACGCCTGGACACGCAGCGTTTACGTCTATGCGTGCTCGTGGTGCGAAAGCAACAGATATCGTAGTTCTAGTTGTTGCTGCTGATGATGGTGTAATGCCACAAACAGCGGAAGCGATTGATCATGCTCGTGCAGCGGGTACGCCGATCATTGTTGCAATCAACAAGATGGATAAAGAATCAGCTGACGTTGACCGTGTACTTAATGAGTTGACTACAAAAGGTATCGTGCCTGAAGAATGGGGCGGTGATGTTCCAGTTGCGAAAGTATCTGCGCATTCAGGTGCTGGTATCGATAGCTTACTTGACCTTATCTTGATCCAAGCAGAATTGATGGAGCTTAAAGCTTCAGCAGAAGGCGCGGCACAAGGTGTAGTAATTGAAGCGCGTGTTGATAAAGGTCGTGGTGCAGTTACTTCTATTCTAGTACAAAACGGTACTTTGAATATTGGTGATCTTGTATTGGCTGGTTCATCTTATGGCCGTGTACGTGCGATGTCTGATGAAAATGGTCAACGTATTACTTCGGCTGGACCATCAATTCCAGTTGAAATTTTAGGTTTACCTGAAGCACCAATGGCGGGTGATGAAGTTCTAGTCGTAAATGACGAGAAGAAAGCACGTGAAGTTGCTGATGCTCGTGCAGATCGTGAACGTCAAAAACGTCTTGAACGTGCAAGCTCTATGCGTCTTGAAAACATCATGGCGTCTATGGGTAAGAAAGATGTTCCAACTGTGAATGTTGTACTTAAGACTGATGTACGCGGTACTTTAGAAGCATTACATGTTGCACTTGATGAGTTATCTACTGATGAAGTGAAAGTACGTGTAATTGGTTCAGGTGTTGGTGCGATTACAGAATCTGACGTTACTCTTGCAGAATCTTCTGAAGCTGTTTTATTAGGCTTTAACGTTCGTGCAGATAACACAGCGCGTCAAAAATCTGACCAAGATGGTATCGACATTCGTTACTACAGCGTTATCTATCAATTAATTGATGACGTGAAAGCAGCAATGAGCGGTAAACTTGCTCCTGAACATCGTGAAACAATCTTGGGTGTTGCTCAAGTTCGTGAAGTGTTCCGTTCAAGTAAGTTTGGTGCTGCTGCAGGCTGTATGGTAATGGAAGGTGTAATCCACCGTAACAAACCAATCCGCGTCTTACGTGATGATGTGGTTGTATTCCAAGGTGAGCTTGAGTCATTACGTCGTTATAAGGATGTAGTAGAAGAAGTTCGTGCTGGTATGGAATGTGGTCTTGCGGTTAAAGGTTATAACGACATCAAAGAACTTGATAAAATCGAAGTTTATGATGTTCAATTGGTTAAACGGAGTCTTTAATGGCGGGTAGCCAACGCTTAAAGCGCATGGCGGATTCAGTACAACGTGAGTTGTCAGAGTTGATCCGTCAGGAGCTTAAAGATCCACGCTTAGGTGGTCTAGTGACCATCTCTGCGGTCAAAGTCAGTGCTGACTTAGGATATGCTGAAGTTTATGTAACCGTGATGGGGCGTGAGCTTGGTGATGAGCAAAGTGAAGCAGCAAATAAAGAAACTTTAGATGTATTAAATAAAGCATCTGGTTTCCTGCGTCATGAGCTAAGTCGTCGTATTAAGACACGTATTACCCCTAGATTGCGTTTCCATTATGATAAAACCAATGCATATGGTAACTACATGTTTGGTTTGATCGCGGAAGCTGTCAAGGATCTGCCTGAACAAGGGCAAGAAGATAAAGAATAAATTTAAAAAAGCCACCTTCGGGTGGCTTTTTTACGATGAGAATATATTGTTTAAATCACAAGATTTAGTTCTGATCTTCTTTATTTGCTGTACGACGATAACGTTGCCACGGTAGCGGACGATTTAAAGCTTCTGGAACATCACCACTGGTTGAACGCAAACGTAAATGAATTGCAGCTTGTGCCATTAAATTTGCAGATACTGGGGCAGTAATAAAGGCAAATAAAGTAATCAATAATTCAGCAAAACCGAAACGACCTTGAGTCGCTCCAAATACCATAGCTGCAATTAAAAAACTACCTAAACCTAGTGTGCTTGATTTTGTGGGTGCGTGTAGGCGCATAAATAAATCAGGTAAACGAATCATGCCGATGGAACCCACCAGCATAAAAAACGCACCAAAAATCAAAAAGAAGGAAATAATTATTTCAAAAACAAATTGCATGATATATCTCCTTAATCGATCACATGACCCGTTGTAAAGTAACGAGCAAGAGCCGCAGTTGACACAAAGCCCAACATGGCAACCAGTAGTGCGCCTTCAAAGACATTCGTGCTGACCCAATACACACCTAAAACGATAATTAGACAAGTCGCGTTCAGGAAAAGCGTATCCAACGCCAATAATCGATCAATCACTGATGGTCCTATGATTAAGCGAATTAGGCAAAGAAACATAGAGATCGTAATCGCAATTAAGCAAATACCAAGAGCATAAGGCAAGATTGTCATTGTTCTACTCCTTGCATTGGCTTGACATTAAAAATCTCCAATAAAGGTGTTTCATATCTATTTTTGATTTCTTGAATATCAACTTCTGCATTATCTGAACTGAGTGCATGAACTAGAATATCACCTCGCTCTTGATCAATACCTGCTGAAACTGTACCTGGTGTTGTGGTGATGATCATCGCCAGTAATGTATTAACTTCTTCATGTTCCGTTTCAAGCGGTACTCGATACCATTTAGGTTGTAAGTGATCTATCGGTCCAAGCACCATCCGTGCAACACGAAAGTTTGAAATCACGATATCCCAAAACACAACAAACAATAATTTGATAGCAGGTATCCAATGTATATGTGGTGTGCGTGCGATAAAAGGGCGTACTAATCGCGGAATAATAATGGCTAACAAGGTAGCTAGAAATAATGTCGATAGTTCAACGCTTCCTGACAACATTAACCAACTGAGAAATACCATAAATGAAACAAATGGGTGTGGAAACCACCGATCAAGCAAAGTGATTTTTTGCATGTTAGTGTTCCTCCATTGGTTTTAATTGACTGGCATTTGGAATTGTTGGTGCTTCAAGTGTTTGCTCTGCAATCTGACGTTGTTTGTATTCCGAAATGTGCTCACCTTGCAATGTTGGTTTAGAAATCACATTTGGAATCAACAGCGCATTATGATCTTCTACTTCACCACCATATTTCGTTTCTGGCAAATAGCTAGGATCATAAGGTTGTACGCTAATAGGGCGACCTTGATCATCAAGTTTTAATATTGCTTCATTATAAAGTGCATGATTTTGAATTTGCTGTGCAGTCGCAGTCATATAATTTTGTACTGGGGCAGCAAAAACGACATAACTCATCAAGCCGAATAAAATGACATAAATCACGGTGTCATTACGATTAGGTGCTTTTTCAGGTAAATCTTGATAAGTAACAAATGCTGCTTCATCAGGATTGTCTTCAGGTGAGGTCGCTCGCCAGAACAGAATAAAACCTACACGTGTTAATGCGATGATACTCAGTAAGCTGACAACTAGAATCACAGCAATAATCCAACCTTGATAAGCTGTTTCAGCTGTTGCTTGAAGAATAAAGACTTTACCTAAAAAACCGCTAAACGGAGGTAATCCAGCCATCATAAGTGCGATGGTGAAATAGGTAAATGCAGCTGCTTTTTCTTGCTTTATTTTTGGTGCGATTTTTAAATGATCTTTAAACTCGCCACGTTGTGAAGTCATCCAGCCACAGAATAGATAAAATGCTGCAGCGATTAATGTACTATGCACTAAATAATAAAGACCTGCTGCCCAAGCTTGGGTGTTTAGCATAGCGATCGCAATCAGTAATGTTCCAATTGACGATAGCACCATAAACCCAACAAAACGACGTAAGCGATCTGCTCCAAGTGCACCAATTACACCATATAGAGATGTAATTAATCCAATAACCAGTAAGACATGCTTTAAGATGTCTTTTGCCATTGCGTCATCGAATACCGTTCCATTGACACGTAATATGGCATAGATACCTACTTTGGTCATGATTGTGAAAATCGCTGCAACAGGCGTGCTCGCTACAGCATATGTTTTCGGTAGCCAAAAACCCACGGGCAACATTGCGGCTTTGATACCAAAGACAACGAATAACAAAAAACCACCAGCAATTGCGAGTTTGTGCTGATCATTGTCTAGGGTAGGGACAAGACGGCTGACATCAGCCATGTTTAAACTACCGACGCTGCCATAGATCATGCCTAAACCGATGAGGAAAAGCGCCGAGGCAAGTAAATTAATCGTGACGTAATGAACGCCAAGTTGAAAGCGAGGACGACCTTGACCATGCAGTAATAATACGTACGATGCCATCAACAAGATTTCAAAAAATACGAATAGGTTGAACAAATCACCTGTTAAGAATGCACCAGATAATCCCATGAGTAGGAAGTGGAACATTGCATGGAAATAGCGACCACGAGTATCCCAATTATCACTGGCATACCAAAGTACAGGGAGCGCCAAACCATAAGTTAATACCAGCATAAAAGCTGAAAGTCGATCTAAGACTAAAACAATACCAAAAGGTGCAGACCACTCACTGAGTTGATAAACCGTTATCTGACCTGTGCTCGCTAACAGTAAATAGCTCACTGCAGTAATCAGCCCCAAAGTGACTGAACCTAAACTAATACTCCGTCGCCATGGTTGACGCCAATCTTGTTTTAAAGAACCAGAACCAGGATTTCCTAAAATTAATAGAAGGAAACTTGTAAATGCAGGAATTAAAATACTAAAAATTGGAGCGTGACTTAGCCAAAAATTTGAAAAATTGAACATTATGGCTCATCCTCGCGTGGGTCATATGTCAAGGTTGGTTCCTCTTTGGAGTCAACATGATCCGTACCAGACTCATAACGACTGCGTAACGCCAATTGCACAATAAATGCGGTTGTTGCAAAACCAATTACAATTGCTGTCAAAACTAATGCTTGAGGAAGTGGGTCGGTTACTTTGGTTGCTTCAGTTAAAATAGCAGGCGCGTTGACTTGTAAGCGGCCCATTGCAAATAAAAATAAATTCACTGCATAACCAATCATGGCAAGTCCAAGAACGACAGGAAATGTCCTTGCACGCAAAATCAAATAAATGCCTGTTGCAGTCAGTAATCCAATTCCCGATGCGAGTAAAAATTCAATACTTACCATTTTATTTATCTCCACTTGGGATTGGACCCGACATACTTGAGTGGCGAGAGTCACCTAAAACTGAAATTAACAGCATCGTGGCACCCACAACAGTGATGTATACGCCTAAATCAAATGCAGCCGCTGAAGCTAAATGCATTTTGCCTAGAAGCGGAGGCTCAACATAAATATGAGCACTGGTCAAGAATGGACGTGCCCAATACCACGCGGCAATCCCTGTTAAACCTGCAATCGTGAGTCCAGAACCAATCCATACCTCATAAAGGCGACCAGATTTAGCTTTGATCATTTGTTCTGCCTGATCTTGACCTAAAACGATATATTGAATAATCAATGCCATCGAAGTAATCAATCCTGCAATAAAACCACCACCAGGATAGTTATGACCACGCAAGAAAATATAAACACTAACCACTAGTGCGAGAGGAAGTACCCACGAAGCAGTAATACGTAACATTAACGGTGACGGATTAAAACGATAGCTAAGACCTTGCGTCATGGTCGTACCATGAGCACGCATACCATCCATTAGACATAGGGCACCGATTGCAGCAATACCAAGTACTGCAATTTCCCCAAAAGTATCGAATCCACGGAAATCAACGAGGATCACGTTGACAACATTTGAGCCACCGCCTAATGGAATTGACTGTTGCAAGAAGAACCAAGAGATAGAATTATGGTCTCTGGTTAGGATTAACCATGTAATCCAACCGATGCCAAAACCTCCAGCAATTGCCAAGCTTGCATCACGCCAACGACGAGGACGACTTGATTCGTATGGCGTTAATTGCGGAAGTAATGATAGGCTCATGAGAAGCAATACAGTGGTGACAACATCAACTGTGATCTGAGTTAATGCAAGATCTGGAGCAGATAAAGTCACGAAAACCATAGTCACGACTAAACCAACGGCTCCGCTGATTAACACTGCCTTGATACGTTCATGATGGAACCACAGCATCATCCAACATGCTGAGAATAGAGTAAGCCAAAGAACGATTGCGATCCAAGGTGCATGTGTAAGTTCTCTAGTACCAGTGGTTAAGCCTTGATTGAACAAAGGTAAGGCGACCATGATGATGCTGAACAAAACGATCCAGAGCAAATAGCTTTGTAATGAACCATTTTCAGTTTTTTGCTTAAGTTTGCGGCTATTCAATAATAAATGTTTAAGGAATAACTCGAATAAAATCTTTCCTTGAAACTTGCCTAAATACGGATCTAAATCGATTTTACGAATGCGACCATCTTTGGCGAGGCTAAAATAGAAAATTGCCCCGCCAATTAATGCAACCACACTCATTAGCAATGGAGCATTAATACCGTGCCAAATCGCGAGATGTGTCCCTTCAAAATTTGGTTGCATGAGACTGGCACGTGTCACGCTGTTGACCATCGTACCTGCAAGAAGGGCAGGGAAAATACCGACTAAAATACATAAAGTCGCAAGAAAAATTGCAGGTAAACGCATACCTAAAGGTGGTTCATGCGCATCTTTATTTGGCACTTGATTTCCAAGCTCGCCGTCGAAGAACACCCCGTGAACTAGGCGAATCGAGTAACTGACTGCAAATATGCCGGCCAAAGTTGCAACGATAGCTGAAATGACCAGCACGGGTCCTGACAAATTAGCGAGCAATTCGGTAAAGAACATTTCTTTGGAAATAAAACCATTGGTCAGTGGAACTCCTGCCATTGAGGCAGCTGTGATCATAGTTAATGTGCCAGTGAACGGTAATAATTGCCAAAGACCACTAAGCTTGCGTAAATCTCGCGTGCCGCTTTCATGATCAATAATGCCAGCTAGCATAAACAATGCAGCTTTGAAGGTGGCATGGTTAATGATATGGAAGATTGCGGCTGCTACAGCAAGAGGAGAACCAATACCAAGTAAACAAACAATTAAACCCAAGTGACTAATTGTTGAATAAGCCAATAAACCTTTGAGATCCTCTTTGAAAATCGCGAAACCTGCTGCCATACACAAGGTAAACAGACCAACAAAAGTTACGATATTGTGATAAAGCGCAGCACCAATAAAAATAGGTGCTAAACGAGCAAGTAGAAAAATACCTGCTTTTACCATAGTCGCTGAATGTAGATATGCAGAAACAGGCGTTGGTGCAGCCATCGCATTCGGTAACCAAAAGTGGAATGGAAACTGGGCACTTTTGGTAAATGCACCTAATAAAATTAATAATAGTGTCGGAACGAATAAGGCATGTTGTTGAATTTCATTTTTCATCAACACCAGTTGATCGATTTGATAGGTCCCGGTAATTTGCCCCAAAAGAACAAATCCGCCTAGCATCGCTAATCCACCCATCCCCGTAATGGTGAGTGCCATACGTGCGCCACGTTGAGCAGCATCGTACTGACTCCAGTAACCCACTAAAAGAAATGATGAAATACTGGTAAGCTCCCAAAAAACTAAGAGGATCATCAAGTTGTTTGAGAGTGAAATCCCGAGCATCGCTGCCATGAACAACATCAAAAGTTGATACAGTTTAGCTAACGAATTTTTAGGACTTAAATAATAATAGGCATAAATATAAATAAGTGTACCGATACCGCTAATCAGTAAACTAAACAATAAACCTAAAGCATCTAAACGAAAGCTTAGATTGATCCCAAATTGCGGAAGCCAGTCCCAGCTTTGTACGAGCGGTGTGCCCTGAAGAACCGTTTCTGCTTGAGTTAGCAGTAATAAAAAACAACTCAGGCTAATGCCTATCGCCCCTAGTGCCGTCACACCACGTGAAAAACGTTGCAGCTGTGAGACAAGGGTGGTGCCGAGTATAAGCGGTAATAAGATAATAATCGGTAGCACACTGGTATCCATGTCGATGATTTAGATCAAAGGACCTAAGGGTGAATTTTCTTCCAAGATTCACAGGCATTCAAAGAGATTGCCAAAGTTTCAAATCTCGAAACCCAATCAAGTTAACGGAGGCAGCAAGTTGTATTGCACAACTTGAAAATAAAAAATGAGTTTTATCTTACTATAAAACATCAATAAAAACCCGATGGTATTACATGAAGTAACAACATTCTAGCAACTCAAAAGCCAAAAATCGTTCACCAAAACAATCAATTAAAGTGAAGTCTCTTGAGGGGTATCATCTATTTTTAACAGATTGAATAAATCAGTTTTTTCTTGTGGATTAAGTTCCAGTATTTGATGAAATAACTCATCCACTTTACTTACAAGGGTTTCTGTTTCTAACAAATTATGCGTTTGAGCAACGTTAGTTCCTTCACTCCATACCAGTTGATTATAAAGTTGCGAGAGTTGGTTTTGAGATTGTGCAAGATTGATTTCGTAGATTTCGTTGGCATCCAAACGTAAACATTGATAATCAAGCGCATGTTCTAAAAGCTCATCTCGGTTGCCTGTTACGATGATTTGTAGTCTAGGGAATGCAAGATGTAGTCGCTGTAGAATTTCTGCTGAGAAGTTTTGATCGAGTTGATGATCAACCTGATCAATTAATAAAATCCCATCACCTTCTAAGCATGGATCGAAGCAATGTTGGTTAAGTAAACATAAGCGACGTGTCACATCACCGATCAGTGCGATCCATGTTTTGAGGGAGGCTGATAATTGTTGAAATGGAATGAGTTGCTCTTTGTAGCGCACCATCAATTGCAGTTTTGGTACATATTGTATAAATAAATCAGTAACTTCTGGAAAAACTGTATGTAGACTTTTTTTCAGAGCATATAAGTTTGGTGCAGATAGTTGTTTGGGATGATTAGCAAGTTCTTGTTGAAGCTGCTGTAAAATTTCAGACTGATTTTGTTGTTTGAAATCATTCCCCATTAAGCGTCGAACAATATGAGCTGAGTGCGCATTTTCCACGTCACTGATTTCTCGTAACCATTCAAAAAAACGGGCAAAGGTTGTGTAGGGGAGTGCTGTTAAATCATATGCCGCAATTTCTTGCAGAATACCTGGAACATTTTTGCTTTGTAGATTGACTTCTTGGACGAAACGTTCTGCAGGGTAGTAAGCAATCAGGGGTAAACCAAATAAAGGGTCTTGCAGGCTGGTTTTCTGATAAAGATTCACCACTTGATCTAGCTGTTGAGTTTCAACCTGACTGATACCAACGCCTTGACTATTAAATGTTTTAAATAATTTCCATGAGCAACTATGCGTATCTGTTTCTAGAGCAGAACTACTTTCAGCAAGAGCACCATTTAACTCAGAACTGATTCTAACGTTGACTTGAACTTTTGCTTGAAGTCGAGTCAGCATAATATCTTGATCAGAGATCACTACGCCTGCGGTTCGAATATCTTTGAAACGTGCTGAAAACCAAGTCAGGGCTTGGTAAATATTTTTTAAAACTGTGGTTTTGCCTGTCGCCTGATCCCCAAGGATTAAGGTAATTGGGCGTTGTGCAGGGTGAAATTCAACAGTTAAATCTCGGAACATTCCGACATGTTTAAATTGAACCGACTCGAGTTGCATAAGCTCACCTCAATCCTGAGCGCTTTATCCTGCGGACTGGCGAAGAGTTGAGGGAGCGCATCGTTTTAATTGTTGTATTAAGTCATATAGATGATGAATATTTAGACTTACTTTAGCACGTGTACACGCAACGTAAAGTAATCTCAGCTCTTCATCTGTAATTTTATGTTCCAAGCCATTTATTTTAAATTGATAGTCATCTTCGATTTGCACGCGATTCCACTCTAAGCCTTTAGCTTTATGAGCGGTTGAAATGACATAATCAGCTTGTTCAATCGGGGTGATTTTAGCTAAAGCGCGTTTGAGTGGCTCAGTCCCATGATCATCAACTAATTTCACTAAGGGTTTGATATCACTGCCATCATTCGTTTCACAGTATTCATGTACATCATGCCATGAGTTAAACCAAGCAAGCTCTGGTACATCGGTGATGCGTTTACCTTGTTTGAGTAAACTGGCAGCATCAACAAAACGACTCAGTTTTTGGTGATCAGCTTGTAAGCTGACTTTATCACCATGGACTAAACCTGAAAGTAATAACTCCATCGCTCGTGCATTCGTCCGACATAGAATCGCATCGCGCATTTTGGTGTGCGGTTTGTTGACGACATTGGACTTAACATTTGGATTGCCGAGTAAAGGGACAGTTTCATTCAACGCACCTAGTATGGAGTTCGCCACATCAGCAATCGCATCACCAAAACGGAATGAAGTCGTCAAGCGACTTTCATGTAAGGGCATTTGCTGCATTGCATTGACTGCACCACGCCATGCATAAATCTGCTGATGTGCATCACCTACATAAATCACTTGGGTGCTTTTTTGACGAAGTAATATGCCAAGCATCAGAGGATCTGCATCTTGTGCTTCATCAAACAAGACATAATCTGTTGGAATATTGGGTTCTGATAAAGCCCATAATTTCAAATAAATGTCATGCCCAATACCTGCTTGATGATTTGGATCAATCGATTCTAACCAACGTCTTTCTACTGCAGGGTAAAGGTGTTGTTGTAACGACTCAATATCATCTTGGTGCAACCAGCTAGGTGCTTGAATATGACGAGGCGCAGGATATTGCGAACTTGTCGAGCAAAAATAACTGACCGCATTTGCCACTAAACTCGCAAGTCGACTAGGCATCAGTACATATTTTTCATAACGTCCACCCATAAGACGACGCAATGTAATTGGCTCAAGACGATATTCTTTAGCGATAAAACTTGGGCTTAAACGTGGTAAGCGTAATTTATCAGTCACGCCACGAGGCACGCTGCGAAAAGCAAGTGAGTGAAAGGTTCTGCAATTCACATTGCCATGAAATTTATTTTGCGCTTCAGATGCGATGGCTTTGTTAAATGCCAAATACATACCACGCCGTTCAGGCATGGCATCACTAATCATTTGTAATGTCGTGGTTTTACCTGTGCCAGCATACGCAATCACTTTAAATGATTGTCCTAAACGAGCATTATCTATGGCAATCGCTTGCTCGTAGGTAGCTTTGGGTTTCTCGTGATTTGACACAGGCTCTAATTACGCTTCTTTGCTACGATTTGCTTTTTCAACCAAACCAGATAGACCTTGACGGCGAGCAAGTTCATCTAAAACTTCTTGCGGATCAAGATCGAAATAGCCCAACATGACAATACTGTGGAACCATAAATCGGCAACTTCATAAATGAGGTCATGTTTGTTTTCGAGAGAGGCGAGTGCGGCATAATCTTTAGCTGCAATAATGCTTTCAATACTTTCTTCACCGACTTTCTCTAGAATTTTATTGATGCCTTTTTTGTAGAGGCTCGCAATATAAGAACTATCTGCGGCAGCATTTTTACGCTCTTGCATCAAGCGACCTAAATACGCAAGTACATCGACTTGTTCACTGTGGTTATGCTCGTGAGTTTCTACTTTCGCTGATGCGCCATAAATCGCCGTTGGATCTTTCAGCTGAGCATCTACAATCTCCCAACCTTGAGGGGTCAGTTTGCGATAGAAACAAGATTCACGACCTGTATGACAAGCAATACCACCATGTTGTTCAATTTGTAGAATAATAACGTCAGCATCGCAATCTAGACGGATTTCATACACTGTTTGGAAGTGTCCAGATTCTTCGCCTTTGTGCCATAATTTTTGACGTGAACGTGAGTAATACACCGCTTGATTCTTTTCAGCCGTCAGTTGTAATGCTTCACGGTTCATCCATGCAACCATTAACACTCGACCAGTTTGATGATGTTGTGCAATGGCAGGAACAAGACCATTGGAATCAAATTTAACTTCATCTAACCAGTTTGACATGAGTGAAAAATCCATTGAGTGGAAAGCCGTTAGTGTAGCGTTTGTGGCTTAGGTTGGCTATGCTTGTTGGGTAAAAAGTCATGGATCAGGCTTTAAAGGTAGTTTGAGATTTCAATCAAGTTCTGATCTGGATCACGAAAATAAATCGAAAGGGTTTTTCCCATCGCACCTGTTCTTTCGATTGGACCTTCAATGATTTTAATGTGCTGTGCCTGAAGGTGCGCAATCACTTCATGGAGTGGTGTTTCCGCAATAAAACATAAATCGGCCGATCCTGCGGTTGGACGATATGCTTTAGGTTCAAATTCTTTACCAGCTTGATGTAGATTGATTTTTTGATTGCCGAATTGCAGGGCTTTTCGGTTTTCGGCAAAAGTAATGACTTCAAAATTCAGGGCTGATTGATAAAACTGACAGGTGATTTCAATATTAGCAACGGTCAAAACAAAATGGTCTAAATGGCTAATTTTCATATTTAATTTAACTCTCTTTATTTTTTTATTCACATTCAGGTAAGGATTGATTGTTTGTAATCAAACGATTTTCATGGTGTTGATACTCAGCAATTTGCTGATAACTCATTTGTTGAAGAGGTCCTTTTTTTAAGCCTGAAATGGTGATTGCCATTTCTTTACGAAAATAGGGGATTTGATACATCCACGGGAAAATTAAGTCACGTAAACTACCTGCCCACCAGTGATTGGATTGATAAAGAGGTGTCAGTAAACGGCTGAGAAATTGATAGAACTGAGTCGAGGAGCGGCGATGTTGATGATAGTGTTGCCATAATATCGACCAATCAATGTGCTGATTCTTCCGAGCGAGGCGCAATGATTGCGAAAAAGCCCATGCATCTAACAGTGCCATATTGGCGCCTTGTCCCAACTGAGGGCTCATGGCATGTGCTGCATCACCGATGACCCCGATTCGACCTTGACCAAATTTTGACATCACCACATCACGATATTGAGCTGATAACCATTGCGGTTGATTTTGCTGGTCTAATAAAAGTTGACTGAACCACTCAGCCACATCTGGCCAGCGATCTGAAACTTGTTTTAGCCATAGCTGCTTTGCAGATTCATCTTTTAAGAAAGATTGCAGTTGCGATGTTGGTAAACTCCAAAACACACTTGAAAGCCGTTGTTGTGGTGCTGCAGGAATAGCTCCTGTCGGTAATATTCCCATCATAATGTTAGAGCGATCATAAAATTGATGCAGAATCTCAGGATTCAAGCTTAAGCATTCAGGCACGATTGTCCATGCAGCTCCCCAAGGATAGGGTTGATCGATTTTAACCCATGCTTTAGGGCGAAGTTGGCTTCTTGCACCGTTGGCAATCAGTACCGCATCAAAACAATCATCGAAGAATTGGTGTTTGCATGAGCCAAAGATTCGAACTTCACTTTGTAGTTCCTCAAGTCCGTCGATACGATGTCCCATTCTCCAAGTGACATGACTCGAATATTCAGCCAATTTTTCAGTTAAGACGTGACATAAGGTGGCACGATGAATACCAAGACCAAAATGATGAGCCTCAGCTTGGTGGTAATGACTATTCACCAATAGACGTTTATCTGCAAGTTGACCTTCTAAACCCGTGACTTTTGCACCTAATTTCAATGCTTGATCAAGTACTCCAAGATGTTCGAAAACAGCTAAGCCAGCAGGTTGTAAAAGTAAACCAGCACCAACAGGAGAGAGTTCATCAACGTGTTCAAAGATCGTGACTTGATGACCTTCGCGTGCAAGTAGAATCGCGGTGGCGAGTCCTGCAGTGCCTGCACCAATAATTGCAAAATGAGGTGTTTTCATTATTTTTTCTTTTAAAGTATTTGTATATTGATCTAGTCCTGATCTTAACTGATATCTATATTTTGAAAAAGATTAAAAAACTGACTTATAAAAAAGCCCTTGTATGTACAAGGGCTTTGGAACTTATTTCACAATCCGCCACAGTGCCAAAAGGCTACTTAAGACGATCAGAATGATCGAAACAAACCAAGGGCTTATAATTGCGATCGTTAACATAATCAACATCGTACTGCCAAACATCCAGCTACGACGTTGTTGCTGTTGCATTTGCAAACGCATTTGTTGTATTTCGCGCAGTTGTTTGTCTTGCCATGCCGACTGGTTTTTTAAACCATTCAAACTATCAATGAGTAAAGTTGGTAAATCCTGAGCACCCAAAAGTAAGTCTGGGATTTGTTGTCCAATCTCTTTGATATTTTTAACTGGGTTCATATTGGCTTTGACCCATTCAGTCAAAATCGGTTTTGCCAATTTCCAAATATCAAGTTGAGGGTAAAGATCAGTTCCTAAGCCCTCTACATGGACTAAGGTTTTCAACAACAACATCAGTTGCGGTGGGATTTCTAAATGGAATCGACGCGCAATATCCATGACTTGAATCAAAATACCTGCGAAATCTAATTGATCCATTGGTTTTGAGACCATTGGGCCTACAGTGCGGCGCATCTCACGAGATAAAGCATCTTGGTCAGTACCAGGTGGAATCCAACCTGCTTGATGTACGATCTGAATCAGTTGCATGAAGTTACTGTTCATGACAGCAAGTAACATACGCGCTACGGTCATTTGGTCATGTTTTGACAACTCACCCATAATGGCGCAGTCCAACGCGATAAAGCGTGGGTTACTTGGGTTAATTGTTTCCACAAACACATTACCAGGATGCATGTCAGCGTGGAAAAAGTTGTCACGGAATACTTGGGTGAAGAAAATTGTTAAACCTTTTTCAGCCAAATCAGCACGATCCATGCCTAGACGATCAAAAGTTGCGGTATCTGAAATTGGAACACCAGTGATGCGTTCTGCGACCATCACATCTTTACTGTCCATGTAGACTTCTGGCACATACATCATGCTTGAGCCAGTAAAGTAATGACGCATGCGGCGAGTGTTGTCTGCTTCTAGACTTAGATCAAGTTCATTTAAGATAATTTGGCGATAATCTTGAATGATTTCAGATAAGTGCAGCGCACGCGCAGCTTCTAAACGGTTTTCTAGCCAATCGCCCAACCATGCCAAAATCTCAAAGTCTTGCAAAATTTGACTGCGAATATCAGGACGAGTGACTTTAACGATTACTTCACGTCCATCGTGCAAAGCCGCAGTATGGACTTGTGCAATCGATGCAGCCGCAAGCGGTTGTTCATCAAAACGTAGAAATAGTGTTGAAATATCTGCTTTTAATGAGTCTTGAATGCGCTGTTTCGCCAATTGTGTGTCATAAGGTTTTACACGATCTTGTAATAAAACCAATTGTGATAACACTTCAGGCGGGATCAAATCTCGGCGAGTCGAAAGCAATTGCCCAAGTTTAATGGCCAAAGGCCCCATATCCTCAAGGGCTTCTTTTAACTTGAGTGGATTCTTTTTCTCACGACTTGACCACGCCGCAGGATGCATTTTGATGATGTTTAATGCATGACGTGCTTTAACTGGTAACTCTTCCGCAGGAAACAAGGTGTCAAGGCGGTAATGTGCTGCAATACGCCAGAGTTCGAGTAACCGTGTAATATGCGGAATCATATGGAATTTTACCTAGTCTTGTGTGGGATTAAACTGAGATTTTAATTGCTGAAATTTTGCTTCTAAGCGATCAATTTCTTGATTGAGCTGACGAGTTTCTCGATTCAGATCATCCATTTGCCAACGTGGCGCAAACAAACCACTATCTTCTTTAAGTGTATCTTCGACAAAGAACAAATGACTTTGCAACGAGCGCTTTATTTGCTGAGGCGCAAGCTGAATTTTTCCTAACTCATGTGCGAGTTGTGGACCAATCCAAGGGGATAAATGTGCAGCGAGATCAGGTTCCGCCTGTTGCATGATGCGCTGGATATCTTGCAATAAATGATAATCACCCTGTAAAGGAATATTACCGATTTGATCCATATCACTCAGCAAAAGTCGAATCAGTTCAATCACGTTTGCAACATGTAAGGTTGCAGTGGCATCGGTGATCTTATTTTGATGATCGAAAGGGCGCTGCTCAAAAATAGAAGGAGTTTGACTCTGTCCAGTGACAGTGGGTTCTAGACGAACTTTATTTTCATCAAAGAAAACATCAACTGAGAGTTGTGGACTATCGATCACAACTCGTAATAGTTGACCTTGTAATTGATTCAGTTGGATACGCGTAATCGCATCCAAATCAATCACATGATGAATGATACGTTCGACTGCACCGAGTGCTAAAATCGACCACATATCTTAAGCCTTACAGTTTGAATCCACGGTGAACTGCAACAATACCACCTGTTAAGTTGTGGTAATCACAGCTTTGGAAGCCTGCATTTTCCATCATGCCTTTAAGTGTACGTTGGTCTGGGTGCATACGAATAGATTCGGCAAGGTATTTATAACTTTCAGAATCATTCGCCACCAATTTACCCATCATCGGAAGTGCGGTGAATGAGTAAAAATCGTAGAGTTTTGAAAATGGCTCAAAAACAGGTTTTGAGAACTCAAGTACCAATAAACGACCACCTGGCTTAAGTACGCGATACATCGCTTGTAAAGCCGCATCTTTGTCAGTCACGTTACGTAAACCAAAACTGATCGTCACTAAATCAAAACTATTATCCGCAAAAGGTTCTAATGTTTCTGCATTGGCAAGTACGAAATCAACATTGGTGCAGCCCGCATCAATCAAACGATCACGACCAACATTCAACATAGATTCATTAATATCTGAAAGTACCACATGCCCTTGAGGACCGACTTCACGGCTAAAGACTTTCGCTAAATCACCTGTACCGCCTGCAATATCCAAGACATGCTGCCCACGACGAACGCCTGACATGTTGATCGCAAAGCGTTTCCATAGACGGTGAATACCAAATGACATCAAGTCATTCATGATGTCGTATTTACTCGCAACTGAATGGAAGACTTCAGCAACTTTTTGAGCTTTCTCATCACTGCTAACAGTCTGATAGCCAAAGTGTGTGGTCGCGCCGACATTGCCTGTATTGGCACCACGCGGTAAGTTGTATTTTGGTACAGAGCCACCTGTAGGGGTAGATGCAAGTCCTTGTTGTAATGATTGTTGTTGACCTTGCGGTGTACCTTGCGGAAGCGGTGAACTTAGGAATGGACTGACTTTGTCTGAACTCGGTTTTTGCTCAACTTCTGGGGTAGGCTGTTGGTTTTCGTTAGACATTGTTTTCTCCTAAACTCTCGTTCTAGCGATACGAATCAACATGCATGATGACAGATTTTGTAATTTTTTACAGGGCTTAGCATGTAATTGTTATGAATAATATACAGAAAGTCAGTGACTAAAAAGAGTTTCTAAATCGAAAAATGCTTATGCGTCATCTCTCAATAAAAATTAGCAGAGATGACGCTGATGTTTAAGGGCGAAATGGGTCTGGGTGACCTGCATGAACTTTCTCAACAATTTCACGCTCTTTGTCAGTGAAAGTTTTGATGAAGTTAGCCGCTGATTTCATTGGTTTCATCGCTGCAAAACCTTCTTGAATAAAGTCATACATGCGTTCGAATTGGTATTTATTGGCGATGCCTTTACACATTTTAAATGCAGCGTACATCATGGTTGAACGCATATATTTATCTAATGCGACACCTAACTCATCCAAAAGATGTAATTGCTCATAACGATCTTCGCCTTGATCCAATTTGATGAGCGTTTGACGCATAATCTCATCAGTCAATACAGTGTCAGCGGGGTAATCTTGTAAAAGTTGTACAGCAACTTGCTCATCCAAACGTGTTGCTAAGACAGCTAAGCTAACCGATTTAGTTCCCGTTTTAATTGCATTATCTGGCAATAAACTTTCTGCTTTGTGCGCATATTTCAATAGACGTTCGATCTGCTGTGCCATTGCATCAAAATCTGGTCCACCATACAAACGGTTTAAAAAGTATTGTGCCATCAACTGATTTTCAGGTTGGGCAAAAAACTCTTGGTGTGTGGCAGCAATACGTGCTTTCATCCATGCTTGTACGTCATGTAAACGCTGAGCTAGAACTGGATCTTGATGGTAATTTAAGCTTTGGTATTGTAATAAAAGTTGATCAAATGCAGCGAGTTTTGACATGTTCGAACTCAAAAGAAATAAAACCTTAAAATCATAGGCGTGATGATAACTTAGAACTATGACAGCACAAACCTAAAATCTTTAACAATCGGTCAGTCGAGATATGCACTGAATCTAATCTACATAAACTGTACACGGGATTTGATGCCTTTTTATCAGATTTAACTATACTTATTGTTAATAATTAAACATTTAGAATTAAATATGAGCACACAACAACCGACATTTGAACTACGATCAGAAGAAGAACTTTCTTTGGATTTGATCGAGGCTCAATATGCTTTAAAAGATAGCCAAGATAAAAAAAATGCCAAAAGCGTATTAATCCTTGTCAGCGGGATTGAACTTGCAGGTAAGGGCGAAGCGGTTAAGCAATTACGTGAATGGCTTGATCCTCGTTATCTTAAAGTGAAAGCTGATGCGCCTAAGTTGTTGAGTGCCGATGAAACATTCTGGCAATCCTATACTCGGTTCATTCCTGCTGAAGGGCAAATCGTCGTGATGTTTGGTAATTGGTATAGTGATTTGTTATCTACTGCGATGCATGTTGCGAAGCCTTTGGATGAAACACTGTTTGATGCTTATGTTGAGCAGATGCGATCATTTGAACATGATTTGCAAAACAATAATGTCCATGTCATTAAGGTTTGGTTTGATTTATCTTGGAAATCATTACAAAAACGATTAGACCAAATCGATGCATCTGAGCAGCATTGGCATAAATTGCATGGCTTAGATTGGCGTAATAAAAAACAATACGATACATTGCAGAGTCTCAGCCAACGATTTACGGATGACTGGTATGTGATTGATGGTGAAGATGCAGAGCGACGTGATCAATGTTTTGCTCAATATATTTTGCAGACTTTACAAGAACTCCCTGTTCATCAAACTAAAGTCACTGAGAAGTGGCAACAAGCCAAAGTTCCAAACGAGTTATTAGAACCATCCAAACAAGTTTTGGATAAAGATCAGTATAAGGATGAGCTTAGTAAACTCACCAAAAAGGTGGCTGATGCACTTCGATATGATGACCGTAAAGTGATTGTTGCATTGGAAGGAATGGATGCAGCAGGCAAAGGCGGAGCAATCAAACGGATTGTGAAGAAGCTAGACCCTCGTGAATATGAAATCCATACGATAGGAGCTCCAGAACGGTATGAGCTACGTCGTCCTTATCTTTGGAGATTTTGGAATAAGCTCAATGATGGGGAGAAAATTACGATTTTTGATCGCACATGGTATGGGCGTGTTTTAGTCGAAAGAATTGAGGAATACGCAACTACTGTAGAATGGCAACGTGCTTATGATGAGATTAATCGCTTTGAGCAAAGCTTAGTCGATAGTCAAACCATAGTGGTGAAGATTTGGCTTGCGATCAGTAAAGATGAACAGGCGGTTCGATTTAAAGAAAGGGAAGAAACACCTCATAAACGTTTTAAGATCACTCCTGAAGATTGGCGAAATCGTGAAAAGTGGGATGATTATTTAGACGCTGCGGCAGATATGTTTGAGCGAACGAATACTGACTATGCACCTTGGTATGTGATTGCGACTGATGATAAAAATACAGCAAGAATCGAGGTGTTGAAAGCGATTCTAAAACAACTGAAGGCGGACTAACCGCCTTAGTTATAAGGTAAATTAGGCAACAATCGTACTACGACTTTTTTGCTGAATACGTTTTGCCAAGTTATAGCAATCTTGGATATGTGCTTCAGTGATTTTTCGCATCATAAAATAACCAAGGCTTGCTGCGATCAGTTGACCGCCCAAAGGGATAAATTTGGTTACTTGTTTAGTGGCAATTTTGGTAAAAAAGCCGTTAAAAGACTTTTTCATCGCTGTGCGTGCGACAACGAAACCAGAGAACTCAAAACCACGTTTGCGTAATTCGTCCCAATGGATTTTCTTGGTTTCAGGATCGTAAACACTAATATGTTCAGGGGCTAAACCAAAGCGTGCATTAATATGCGGAATGATTTGCGTCAACATGCCTAAGTCGACAACAACGTCAAAAAATGGAATCGGTACAATTGCTGCACCAGCAGACCAATATGCACGTTTTTTTGTTAATTCTAAACATTCCTCACGGATTTGCTCCAAGTTCAAACTTGGATCTATTGAATCAGGAATTTTTTCGATTTTCATAAAGTTATACCTAATGTCTATCCCTTGATAGTATATTCAATCGTATTGAATGATGAATTTCAAAACAAATTTTTTATTTGATTGTTGGATTAACGTGACATAGTTCGTTGAAGTTGTATAGTGATGATTGTGTACGAATTTGTGCATTCGAATGGTGATTTATTAAAGAGGTTTCTTTAACACATGGGTATTCATGTCATTCAAAGTCAGCGCCTAGATGTATTATTACAAGGGGTGATGGCCTCGATGAATCAGCCGAGTTCGTCACCATTTCAAGTTTTTCAAACGCAGCATTTTATAGTTCCTAGCCCTGCTCAAGAACAATGGCTAACGCAAAAAATTGCTGAGCAGCAAGGCATGTCAGCGAATTACCAATTTCACCAGCGTATTCGTGGTTTTCAATGGTATGCCTATCAACAGGTGCTCGAAAATAAAGAACAAGTCCGTAAAGCCAATATTCCTCGTTTGATTTTAAAATGGCGTATATACCAAGCTTTGCAACCTTTTATTCAGTCTGCACAGATCAGCTTGCTTGAAGATCATCCTTTATATTCGATTGTGCAGCGTATTTATGACAGTGCCGACCAATTACAAGATGGCACAGAGAAGCAGTTAAAAAAGCAAAGTATGCTGTATTGGGTCGCTGAGCAAGTCTCCCATCTTTTTAATAACTACATGATTTATCGCGGAAGTTGCCAACATGGCTGCGTACAGGATTGTAGTTGTGCGAGTAACTGGTTGTCTAAATGGGGGCGTAATCAAGCCCTAGATATTGAAAAGTTAATCTCGACAACAGATCAACAGACGTCTGCGTTTAGTTTGAACCAAATCGAACAGTTAGAGGCTTGGCAGCGTTGGTTGTGGCAGCATTATTTCCATGAGGATTTTGTGGAAATGCAGCGTATTGATACCGATTTTTGGAAACTTTTAGACAATGAGGTTACAAGAACGCAGGCTTTGGCTCAACTTCCCAAGCAGATCATTATATTTACACTATTAGATTTACCACCCAGCCAATTACAGTTTTTACGCCGTTTAGGGCAGTATCTTGATGTGTTGATTTTGCATTTCAACCCGTCACAAGAGTACTGGGCAGACAGTGTCGATCCGCAATGGAAGCAGCGGTACGATCTTGGTGTCAAAGAGCGCTTTATTCTTAAAAATCCAAAGGCGACAGATGCAGAAATAACGGCCTTTTTTGAACAATTCACTTTGTTTTTTAATGCGCAGGCCCGTGAGTCACGTCATCCTTTATTGACTCGACTGGGTAAACAAGCTCGAGATCATTTCTCTCTTTTATCACAACTGGCAACAGGTGAGGAAGGGAAGTGGGTCGATGCCTTTGTGGATCATTTTCCAGAAACTTTATTGGGTAAAGTGCAGTCAGATATTTTCTATCTTGCTGAACCAAAAGCTGAACAGTATCAGTTAGATGAAAATGATCAGTCGATTCAGATTCATGTGTGTCATTCCAGTTTAAGACAACTTGAAGTGCTGAAAGAGCAATTGGTGCATTGGTTATCTGAAGTAGATGACATACCACGCCGTCCGAGCGATGTTTTGGTATTAACGCCTAATTTAACTGAATTAGAACCTTTAATTCGCAGTGTGTTTCCTGCGGTTGCTCATACTCAAGAGGTGTTTTTACCTGTCAAAATTGCTGGAGTGGCACAGCTTGATGCACTCAATGCATGGCGAGCTGTTTTAGGTCGAATGCAATTACCACAAGGGCGTTTTACTCAGGATGATTTTGCAGATTGGTTGAATCTAGCTGCAACTCAACAACGTTATGGTCTTGATTATAGTCAAGCTCAACGCATTTTAGCTTTGTTAAATGATGCAGGCTTCAAGCGTGGCTTGGATGCAGCACATTTACAGCAAAGCTTAAGTGCTAACGATGACGACTATCGCTATAGTTTTAAGTTTGCTTTAGATCGATTAGCACTAGGGATTGCCATCCCAGCTCATGTGATGGTGCAGCAGACTTTAAGTTATGCAGATGTTCAGCCAAGTGACTTTGAGTTGATAGGTTTGTTGATTGAAATTTATCAAGATTTATCAGCTCGACGTGATTGGTGGATTGCACATGAGTTAGGGCAGAGTTTTACTGTAGAAGCTTGGTTGAAAAAGCTAAAGGAAGACATCCACGAGTTTGAACAAGCTGATATTGTTGCCTTGAAAGCAGTACGCGATATTGTCCATAAGCAAGAGCGAATGCTGACTTTGGCGAGCTATTATGATGATGCTGAAACTCAATTACGTCAGATTTCACTGCCTTTGCCTTATATCGTTGATGAAATTCAACGAGCTTTAGAAAGCCAATCTGCACAAGTCGAACCGACAGGGCAAATTACATTTAGCCAAATTGGTCAGATTCGCCCGATTCCTTATCGATTGATTGTGCTTTTGAATTTAGATACGGGTAAGTTCCCTAATCGAGATAGTCATATCCCCTTTGATTTAATGGATGCTCTTCGTCAGCAATTAGGTGATCGTTCTCGACTGGAAGATGATCAAGGTGCATTTTTGGATGCAGTTTTGCTAGCACAAGAGCAGCTTTGGCTATTCTATAATGGTTTTGATGTGAATGATGGTGAGGTACGTGAGCCATCAAGTGTATTGCAGGGGTTTCGAGATCATTTGGGATTGATTATAAAGCCTGATCTCGCTGACTCATTTGCCAATACAGAAACTTCTTGCACGGATGATTATAAAGCTTTGCAAATCCCGTCAAAACTTTATCCACTTTATCATTTGCATCGCTTACAACCTTTTGATCCATTAGGATTTATCGCTGAGCAAAGACATATACGCTATCAAGATCATTGGTTTAAGGTGGCATCCCAGTTGCAGCAGGTTAAGGGTGAACGTCAGGCTTGGGTCAATACAAGTTATCCACTTGAACAGCAAGACATGATCATTCTAGATGCTCATTCATGGATTCAGGACGTGATTTTCCCTGCACGTTTGTATCTTAAAACGCTGGGTATTGAAAATCTAAGTGCTACAGAAATGGTGGATCAGACTGAACCTCTGATGCTCGATGGTCTAGGTAAATACGCGA
>NZ_MELG01000133.1:0-4730 GCF_001767535.1 Acinetobacter sp. GWC1_38_13
TGTTTTTATTAATCAATCTTACCATTTCGGTTAAAACTTGGAAGATTAAAACCAGGCTCTTTATGCATCCAAATATAGAATGCTCGTCCAGTTAAATTTTCTTCCGGAACAAATCCCCAAAAACGACTGTCCGCACTTTGATCACGGTTATCACCCATTGCGAAGTATTGCCCTTTCGGTACAGTTACTTCCCAATCTTGACCATTACTTTGAATGAATACGTCATTTGCTTTTGCAACAAATGGTACTAAAGCTTCAGCACCTTTTAACTGAGCGAATTGATATTGTTCTGCTAGCGGGTTACGCCCATCTAGATAACGAATCAAATGCTGATGCTCACCCAAAGTCTCTTTAAAATAATACACAGTCGGTGTTTCTAATTGATCTTTTGCTCGATTTACTTCAGTGGCAGCTTTAGCAATCTGTTTACCATTGATAATCAACTGCCCAGATTTAAACTGGATATGATCACCAGGTAATCCAACTACACGCTTAATATAGCTAATTGTGGGCTGTGGCGGGTATCTAAAAACAATTACTTCCCCACGCTTTGGCTCACCAACATCAAGTACTTTTGAGTTCACAATTGGTAGACGCACACCATAATCAAATTTGTTGACCAAAATAAAATCCCCAGTCTCCAAGGTTGGCACCATAGAGTCTGAAGGAATATTAAATGGCTCATATAAGAATGAACGTAAAACCAAAACAACAGCTAAAACTGGCCAGAAGTCATAGGCCCATGTGATAATAAAATTTTCCTGATCACGACCTTTGTTTGCACGCTGTTTAAATACAAACTTATCAAGCAACCACACTAGAAAAAAAATCAGTGTGGCAGGTACTAAAATCAAATTAAAATCAAAATCCATGGGTGAGTCCTAATTATTTCTTTATCGTTCGACTTTCAATACAGCTAAGAAAGCTTCTTGTGGGATTTCAACACTTCCCACCTGCTTCATGCGCTTCTTACCTTCTTTCTGTTTTGAAAGTAATTTCTTCTTACGAGACACGTCGCCACCATAACATTTTGCCAATACGTTTTTACGCATCGCTTTTACAGTAGAACGAGCAATAATTTGTGCGCCAATCGCTGCCTGAATTGCAACATCAAACATTTGACGAGGAATCAAATCCTTCATCTTTTCAACCAAAGCGATTCCGCGATGGCGAGCATCCTGACGGTGGCAAATCATTGCTAATGCATCAACTTTCTCACCGTTAATTAATACATCAACCTTAACTAAAGATGAACTCTCAAAACGTACGAAGTTGTAATCGAGCGATGCAAAACCACGTGAGCAAGACTTCAATCGATCAAAGAAGTCCATTACCACTTCAGCCATTGGGATTTCAAATGTGATAGATACTTGGTTTCCAAGGAATTTCATATCCTTTTGCACGCCACGACGCTCAACACACAAAGTCATCACATTGCCTAGATACTCTTGAGGAACAAGAATATGACATTCTGCAATTGGTTCACGCAAATCTTCGACTGTTGATCCATCTGGCATTTTTGATGGACTGTCGATATAAATGGTTTCACCTTTTTTGGTGAGTGCTTCATAAATTACAGTAGGTGCTGAACTGATTAAATCTAAATCATACTCACGCTCTAAACGTTCCTGTACGATTTCCATATGCAACATACCAAGGAAGCCGCAACGGAATCCGAAACCTAATGCATCTGAGCTTTCAGGTTCAAAAAACAATGCCGAGTCGTTAATTTGCAGCTTTTGTAATGCTTCACGGAATGGTTCAAAGTCGCTAGAATCAATTGGGAAAAGACCAGCATAAACTTGCGGTTTAACCTTTTTGAAACCTGGTAGAGTGGCAACATCAGGTGTCGATGATAAAGTAATGGTATCACCTACTGGTGCACCAAAAATATCCTTAATCCCCGCAATAACGAAACCTACTTCACCAGCTTCTAGGATATCGGTCTCAGTATGCTTAGGGTTGAAAACACCAACTGAGGTAACTGGATGTGTTTGACCAGTCGATTTCACTAGCATTTTATCGCCTTTGCGGATACGACCTTGTTTAATACGAACAAGTGAAACCACACCGAGATAATTATCAAACCATGAATCAATGATTAAAGCTTGTAAAGGAGCTTCACGATCACCTTCAGGTGCTGGAATAACGTCAACCAAACGCTCTAAAACACCCTCTACACCCAAGCCAGTTTTTGCTGAACATGTTGGAGCATCAGTTGCTTCAATACCAATGATTTCTTCAATCTCGTGAATAACACGATCTGGCTCAGCTTGTGGAAGATCAATCTTATTTAAGATTGGTAATACCTCCAAGCCCTGCTCAATTGCTGTATAACAGTTCGCTACAGACTGAGCCTCAACACCCTGTGCAGCATCGACCACCAGTAATGCACCTTCACAAGCAGCTAAAGAACGTGACACTTCATATGAGAAATCTACGTGGCCTGGCGTATCAATAAAGTTAAGCTGATACTCTTGACCATTTGGATGTGTGTAGTACAAAGTAACGGATGCAGCTTTAATGGTAATCCCACGTTCGCGCTCGAGCTCCATTGAATCCAGTACTTGGGCTTGCATTTCACGATCTTGCAAACCACCACACATTTGAATAAAACGGTCAGCCAAAGTGGACTTACCATGGTCAATATGAGCAATGATCGAGAAATTTCGTATATTTTTGATATCTACGGATTTTTTAGCTTGCGCCATGGGTTACCTTGAGAATATTGAACGCTCATAACTTTTTAGTCGCTATAAGCCAAAACGGTTTAACAAAATTGTTGCCGATTATAACAGAAGCCAATTTTAAAGTATTCAAAATAATTATCTTGCTTTTAAAACCTATCGCTTTAGCTTACTCGCGAAGCAACTTAATCTACTTGATGGTACAAAACTGAGAAATCCATAGGATCGAGCTTAGCGGAAATAGGTTGATATGCTTGTGTGAAACTTGGTGACATACGTTTTGGACGCCCTGTCGAAATTTCAATACAAGCCCACTTAGTATTACCCATAAAAATAATGCTTTGATCTTTAGGTCGATAAAATGCGTACTGACGAAATGAATAAAGTGCATTTAGATCGTCTAGCCAAGTTCTTAAAATAATTTCTTCACCTTCAAGCGCAGCTTTCCGATATTGAACATGATGCTCGACTGCCACCATCGCATGCTTAAGTTCAAAATACTGTTTTAACCCCAAACCTAAAGCTTCGATATGTGCTGCAGCTACATCTTGCATCCATTGGACATACATCACATTGTTAACATGACCCAATACATCTATATGCTTAGCTTCTACTTGAATTTTTAAATCAAAAATTGTGCTCATATTACTTATTAATCACTAAATTCAACGATCATGGCATACACTAGTGCAATCTAGTTCCAATTTCAAAAATAAAAACCACCCAAAATTTGGGTGGTTTCAAGACCATTAATCTTATTTAAGGTAAGCGTAAACCTAAAATTGCACGTTGCCCCTGGCGAATAATTGCAACTCGCGCAACGCTATTTTTTGGTAAAGCAGCTACCGTTTTTGCAAACATCTGACTGTTTGTGATCGGAGTTCCGTTCACCTGAATAATCACATCACCCGCGACGATATTAGACAATGATGCTAATCCACCACGCTTAACATCTTGAACGAGAATTCCACCATTAACATCCAAACGAGTTTGCTCTGCTTGAGTTAAATTACGGATACTCATCCCTAAACCACTTGTTGGATTATTCTTATCTTCTGCAGCTGGCGTATCATCTGGCGCGGTGCCAAGTGTTGCCGATATAGTACGAGTTCTATCGTCTCGTAAAACATCTAATTGAATCGTTTGGTTCGGGGCTACCCGATTAAGCACATTTAACAAATCACTTGTGCGCAGAATTGAATTTCCATTGATTTTCAAAATCACATCACCCGACTTCAAACCTGCCTTTTCAGCTGGAGATTTAGGTGTAACTTGTGTGATGAGAGAACCTTCAGGTTTTGGTAATTTATAAGCCTCTGCTAGGTTACGATCAATATCTTGCAACATCACACCAAGATAAGAACGTGTCACTTTACCATTCACTTTTAATTGCTGAACAACATCCATCGCAACATCAATAGGAATAGAGAATGACAATCCCATATAACCTCCAGTTCCACTGAAGATACGAGAGTTAACACCAATCACTTCACCTTGTTGATTGAACAAAGGGCCACCAGAGTTACCTGGATTTAAAGCGGCATCTGTTTGAATAAATGGAACAGAGGTTTCACCACTCATATTTCGAGACTTTGCACTCACAATTCCAGCTGAAGCTGAATAATCAAAACCAAATGGCGAACCAATCGCGAGAACAGGCTCACCAACTTTGAGTCGATTCACATCACCAATTTTTAATTCAGGAAAATTATTGCCATTCACTTTGAGAACAGCAACATCTGTTCGCTCGTCACTTCCCACTAAGGTTGCATCGAGTTCACGACGATCATTTAGGGTGATACTAATTCTGGATGCATTCTCAATTACATGATGGTTGGTAACTAAATAACCATCTTTACTAATGAAAAATGCACTGCCGTAAGCAGTTTTTTCTTGTGGTCCCTGCTGCTGCGGGATAATGATCTGATTACCAAAAAAACGACGTAGTATTTCGGGTACTTGTTGCTGTAACAACTCTTCCTGAGTCATTTTCTTGACAACATTTACACTCACTACCGCAGGACTAACCTGTTCTACGAGGTT
>NZ_MELG01000133.1:4744-7482 GCF_001767535.1 Acinetobacter sp. GWC1_38_13
GTGACGCAGCATTTACTTGTGCAGCTGCTACTGTAAATACCGCAGTGAACAATCCTTGTTGTATATATCGACTTTTCATAGAAGCAAGAACCTACATACTGATGATCGAATAGAAATTTAAGCTAATGTTTTATCATAAGCTACATTTTTATTTCGTTAAAAAATGTTTGTATTTTCGGGGTATACAGACAAATTTAAAAATAAAATTATGGAGAAAATGTGGAGAAATATATTCTTCCTAATTACAACTTGAGTTTCTATTGAATTACTTAAATAGAAATTAAAACCATGTTGCTTCACGTAACTTATGTTCAATCTGTGTGAAAAGTTTAATTCTTGGCATATAGACTAATTATCTGGTTATTCGCTAAAAATTCGCGCAATTCTAAGCACAATAGCACTTGCCTTTTTTACAAAAAAGCGGTGTCATTAGCGAACGTTTGATATTGAAGCAGATCGACATGCCTGATTTAGAAACAATTCATCATTTTGACGTGATTATTGTGGGCAGTGGTGGTGCAGGTTTAAGTCTCGCACTTTCTTTACCTCATCATTATAACATTGCAATCTTAGCTAAGGCTGAACTAACTGAAGCTAGCACTTACTATGCTCAAGGTGGTGTTGCTGCGGTATTGGATGAGACTGATTCAATTCAACAACATATTAATGACACTATGATTGCAGGCGGGCATCTTTGTGAGTTAGATGCTGTCAAACATACGGTTGAAGGTGGTAAGCCTTCTGTAAATTTCTTATTAAAACAAGGTGTCCAGTTCACTCTAGACGATGATGAACAACTTCATCTCACCCGTGAAGGTGGCCATTCGCAGCGTCGAATCATTCACTCGGCTGATGCAACTGGTAAAGCCATTTCAACGACCCTAGTTGAACGTGCGAAAGAACGTAAAAATATCACTATCTTTGAAAACTACATTGCAATTGATCTTATTACCTTGCACAAACTTGGTCATCTAGATCAAACCAACCGTGCAATAGGTTTATATGCTCTTAATGAAAAGACTGAGCAAGTTCATACTTTCTTAGCACCTTTTACTGCATTAGCATGTGGCGGTGCTATGAAGGCATATCTCTATACATCTAATCCAGATATTGCTACAGGTGATGGTATTGCGATGGCGTATCGTGCAGGCTGTCGTGTAGCAAACATGGAGTTTAATCAATTCCACCCAACGTGTTTATACCACCCTAAAGCACGCTCTTTCTTAATTACTGAAGCAATGCGTGGTGAAGGTGCGTACTTACGTCTACCTGACGGCGAGCGTTTTATGCTTCGTTTTGACGAACGCGCTGAACTGGCGCCACGCGATATTGTGGCACGTACCATCGACCATGAAATCAAACGTCTAGGTATTCGTCATGTGTGGTTAGACATCACACATAAATCACCTGAATTTATTATTGAACACTTCCCTACGCTATATGCTCGCTTGCTTGAACTCGGAATTGATATTACCAAAGACATGATTCCTGTTGTTCCTGCTGCTCACTATACCTGTGGTGGTGTAGTTGTTGATTCTAATAGCCAAACTGATCTTGATGGTTTGTATGCGATTGGTGAAACTTCTTATACAGGTTTACACGGCGCAAATCGTATGGCGAGTAACTCGTTACTTGAATGTTTCGTTTATGGTATGAGTGCAGCGGAAGACATTCAAAGCAAACATAACCTGAGCTTTGAATTTCCAAACGTACCATCTTGGGATGAATCACAAGTGACTGATGCTGACGAAGATGTTGTTATCTTACAAAACTGGGACGAACTACGTTCAACCATGTGGAACTACGTCGGTATTGTTCGTACGACTAAACGTCTACAACGTGCGTTACATCGTATTGAGATGTTAAAGCGTGAAATCAATGAATACTATCAAGATTACCGCGTCAGTAAGAACCTGATCGAATTGCGTAACCTCGTTCTAGTTTCCGAAATGATTGTACGTTGTGCGATGGAACGTAAGGAATCACGTGGTTTGCATTACACGCTTGATTACCCAGAGCTTTCAAACGAAATTCGTAAGACAGTGTTAACTCCGCCAAACTTTAAGGTGGAACAGCCGTTGGTAAATGAGTGATACTTTCACATTTTTTGATATTTTCAAGATAACTTATAGTTATTATTTACTATCGCGATAGGCGACATGGATGTCGCCCGTTGAGCTGCGGTATCAAGGATGTACCGTCAGCTCAACAAAGGATTTTTGTTACTTTTCATCCTTGAAAAGTAAGACATAAGAAATAAAACCAAAACATCATCCAAACTTTTCGACAATGCAGGTTGAGTATATAACCGTATTTACTTCAAATACTGCAAAGCATCTTCAAATACAACATCGGCATTTTGTGTTGCATCCAAACGCTTGATCCGTTCAGGCTCTGCTTGCCATAAAGTCTCATAACCAGCACGTACCTTGGCAAAGAAGCTCAATTTTTCTTGTTCAAAACGATCTAATGCACCACGCTCTCGAGCACGGGTCATGCCCAACTCAATCGGTGCATCCAACCAAAAGGTAATATTCGGCATTTTTGCCACAAAAGTTTGATTTAACAATTGCAGCTTTTCCTGACTTAAACCACGCCCAGAACACTGATAAGCAAAGCTGGCATCAGTAAAACGATCACTCAACACAATTTTTCCCGCCGCTAATGCAGGTAAAATCACTTGTTGTAAATGTTGAGATCGTGCAGCATAAATCAGTAATAGCTCAGTATCATGACTC
>NZ_MELG01000133.1:7493-23195 GCF_001767535.1 Acinetobacter sp. GWC1_38_13
ATGATTTACTGCCAATAATAATGTACGAATCTGTTCTGCTAATGGTGTGCCACCAGGCTCACGGGTCAGTACAACTTCCTTACCTTGCTGTTCAAAGTACTGATGAATTTTACGAATCAGAGTGGTTTTCCCTACGCCTTCCGTACCTTCAAAACTAATAAACATCATTCACCTTGATTTTTCTTTGAACGGAGTACAGACAAGTAATCTTGTACTGCACGATTATGCTCTGCTAGAGAAGCACTAAATTTATGTCCACCATTTCCTGTTGCGACGAAATAAATATTTTTTGAATCGTCTGGATGCATCGCTGCTTCAATCGCTTTTTTGCTTGGTAATGCAATTGGGGTTGGCGGTAAACCATTAATTGTATAAGTGTTATATGCGGTTGGTGTCCTTAAATCATTACGTGTGATATTACCTGTGTAACGATCTCCCATACCATAAATTACAGTTGGATCAGTTTGTAAGCGCATACCAATTTTTAAACGACGCACAAAAACACCTGAAACTTGCTCTAGCTCACGATCTAAACTGGTTTCTTTTTCAATAATTGAAGCCATAATTAATGCTTCATATTTATCTTTATAAGGAAGATTGGCTGCTTTATTCGCCCAAGCTTCATCTAAAGACTTCATTTGACGATGATATAAATCCGTTAAGATTTTTTTATCAGTTTCGCCTTTGGCAAAGAAATATGTATCTGGTGCAAACAAGCCTTCAGGATGTGAATAAGGAATATCAAGTTCTTTTAATAATTGATCCTGAGGTAAATCCAATATTGTTTTAGTGACATTTGAATCTTTTTTAAGATTGTTAATCAATTGCTTAAATGTCGTTCCTTCTATAACTAAAATTCGATTCATTTGAGCATTTTCAGCATTGGATAACATTTCCAAAACTTGACGAACACTCATACCTTGCGTGACTTCATAAACACCTGCTTTCATCGTGTCATGAATCATAAACTTTTGATAGAGTTTCAAAAGAATCGGAAAATTCACTTTATTTTCTTCAGCTAAACGGTCAATAAAACCAGAATAGGTATCTCCAGAAGAAATGACCAAAAGCTGTTTTTTGTTTTGAACAGGGTAATTCTTGAATAAACTTGACCAGAAAACACCAAAGATCACAATCAAAAAAGCGATGACTGCAATGATAAAAAACTTAATAGAAAACTTAGCTTGTGATTTGGCTTTAGGCTTTTTCTTAGTTTTGCTTGGATTCGGAGGTTTCGGCATATTTAGTCAATCTGGCTAAGTTTTAAAGAATTAAATAAATCAAGATACGGTTGCTGCTGCATTGTTCGACCTTGAAATCGAACTACAGCTTTCATCGGATGCAAAGCATTACAGAAAAATATGTTCTGGATATGCGCGATCTGATCCATTTCAATACAACGTTGTTCACATGAAATATGATTTTGTTGCATAAGAGATAGAATGTGCGCACGCATTACACCGTGCACGCCATTATAGCGAAGTTCTGGAGTAATCCATTGATCATTTATACGAATAAAACAATTACTGCTTACACCTTCAACAATATACCCTTGCACGTCGGTAACTAATGCTTCTAGCCAACCTCGTTGATCTGCTTCTTGCTTCAACACAACTTGCTCTAGTCGATTCAAAGTCTTCAAACCAACCAAATGAGGCATATGCAAACCTATAGCATGATTCAGTAAACCACTTTCAATCCATTCAGGCTCTAAATGTTGCCATTGTTTAGGATAAAACCACACATATACATCGGCTGGGTGTAAAGGAAGACTATATCCTCGGTCACCTTCTCCGCGACTGATTACAACCTTCAACGTACCATTCAAGTTTTTTTCATGTTGTGGCAATTGATCTAATGCTTGGTCTATAAAAGATAAATCAGCATCCAAACTTAAATTTTTACAAGCATAATTCAAACGGGCAATATGTAGTTCTTTTAATTCCATTCCACCATGCACCAATCGTGCTGTTGTGAAACACCCATCACCGTAGTGAAACGCACGATCCAATAAAGGAATTGAATCAATCAACTGCCCATTTTTATAGCATTGCATAAGTTAAAGATCCTTTAGGATACATTCATCGAAGCTATTAATTTTAATAACCTATTGATTTTAAATAATTATAACAACTTCACTCATAAAATAAAAATTTCTTATTTATCAGTTATTCAGCATAACTTATCTCTTTTATGTATTTCTTAATTTTTCATATCAAATTCGATTTTAATTATTTTTTTTGCAAAAAAACTGCAGTTATGCTGCGTACATATTCCAAACAATGATTTAATTTTTGAGGGGTCTCCATGCGTTTATCTCAGGTCAAAGTCGGTGTAATTGCTGCATTACTTTCAGTTTCTTCTTTTGCTGCGCAAGAGTTTTTAAATGTATCTTATGATCCGACACGTGAACTCTATACAGATTTCAATAAACAATTCGGCGCTTACTGGAAACAGCGCACAGGACAAGATATTGACTTCAAACAATCACACGGCGGCTCAGGCAAACAAGCACGTGCTGTCATTGATGGTTTAAATGCTGATGTCGTAACGCTAGCACTTGCTGCTGATATTGATGAAATTGCTGAAAATGCAAAATTACTTCCAGCAGACTGGCAAAAGAAATTACCAAATAACTCTACGCCATATACATCAACGATTGTATTCCTTGTTCGAAAAGATAACCCAAAGAAAATCAAAGACTGGGGTGATTTAGTCAAACCTGGTGTTGAAATCATCACGCCAAATCCAAAGACCTCGGGTGGTGCTCGCTGGAATTATTTAGGTGCATGGGCTTGGGCAAAACATCAAAAAGGCGGCAATGACGCTAAAGCTCAAGAATTTGTGCGTCAAATTTATAAGCAAACCAAAGTTTTGGATTCAGGAGCACGCGGAGCAACAACTACATTTGCTGAACGTGGTATCGGTGATGTGTTGTTAGCTTGGGAAAATGAAGCTTTCCTTGCCGTTCGAGAGCAGCCAGGTAAATTCGAAATCATCACACCGTCTCTTTCTATTTTAGCGGAACCACCTGTTGCCGTAGTAGAAAAAAATGCTCAGAAAAAAGGTAACGCCCAAATTGCACGCGGATATTTGAATTACTTGTACTCTCCTGCTGGTCAAGAAATTGCAGCGCGTAATTTCTATCGTCCTCGCAATGCAGCCGTATTAAAGAAATACAGCAACGTATTCAAACCACTGAAACTAGTAACAATCGATAAAGAATTTGGTGGTTGGGCAAAAGTACAAAAAACCCATTTTGATAATGGTGGAATTTTCGACCAAATCGTCAAGATCAATAGCACAGGTAAATAATCCAACTAAGTCCCACTTTTTCTAAGAGGGACTTCCTCACTTTCATAAAGCAAGGTTGGGAAGGATTCTAAGGAGATTAGACATGACTCATACCGTAATTGTTCCTGGTGTAGGTGGCAGCGAGGCTCAACACTGGCAGTCTTGGCTACAACAAAAACTCATGTCTAGTTCTCGTGTTCAACAGAAACACTGGGATCGTCCAGTCTTGCAAGAGTGGATTGATCAGTTTATCAAAACTGTTTCATCCGTTAATGAACCTGTTCAGATCGTTGCTCATAGTTTTGGATGCTTAACCAGTGTAGCGGCTCTCGCCGAGCACCCTGAACTAAATGTACAAGTAAAAAATTTAGTTTTGGTTGCACCCGCAAATCCAGCACGTTTTGGTGAAGCAGGTTTCGCTCGTCATAGTCTAACTGACTATAAAGCATATTTTCATGGACTCAGTATTGATGTGCCAACGACGTTATTAATTAGTGAGAATGATCCATGGCTTGGTTATGTCGATGCTTTACAGCTCGCAGAATCATGGAAATTAACACCAATTAATTTAGGACCTGTTGGTCACATCAATGTTGCTTCAGGGTTTGGTCCATTCCCTGAGATCCTGAATTATTTATTACCTGAAAAAAAGAGCTTACCTACCGCTCTAACGAAGGTCGCAAATTTTAATATGAAATTTGCCTAGCCCCATCTTCACCGTATTTTTTGATTTTAGTTTCGTTTATTTGCTTATTTAGCAAATATTTCTCTTTGAGGAAATGTCATGTCGCAGCGTTCCCGAGTGCTGCCAGGGTTTGGTCTCTCATTAGGCTTTACTCTCGCTTATGTATCTTTGATTGTGCTTATTCCTTTATCTGCTGTATTTATCCGATCTTTAGGAATCGGATGGGATGGTTTATGGGAAATCTTAACTTCAGAACGAATCCTAAAGTCACTGCAACTTAGTTTCAGTGCGGCATTGATTGCTGCGCTAGTGAATGTGTTTTTTGGATTATTATTGGCATGGTGCTTAGTTCGCTATAGTTTTCCAGGTAAAAGAATTGTCGATGCATTAGTCGATTTACCTTTTGCCCTACCAACAGCTGTTGCAGGGATTGCACTCACTTCTTTATATGCTCCAACAGGTTGGATTGGTCAATATTTGGAACCGTTAGGGATTCAAGTTGCATATACCCCTATTGGTATTACTCTTGCCCTGATATTTATTGGATTACCCTTTGTTGTTCGAACAGTACAACCAGTTCTCAGCGATATTGAATCTGAATTAGAAGAAGCAGCTTCTGCACTTGGTGCAAATCGCTGGCAGACCATTACCAAAGTCATACTTCCAATTTTATTTCCAGCATTACTGACAGGCTTTGCTTTGGCATTTGCTCGTGGTGTTGGTGAATATGGCTCTGTCATCTTTATTGCAGGCAATCAACCTTATAAAACAGAGATTGCTCCCCTCATGATCATTTCTCGTTTGGAAGAATATGATTATGCAGGCGCAACAACGATCGCTGTAGTCATGCTCATTCTCTCATTTGCCATCTTATTTTTAATTAATTTAGTTCAAGCATGGGCAAGCCGTCGTACAGGGAGAGTTGCACAATGAGTTTGAATACAAACAGCAATGCTTTGGCACTCAAATTACAAGCAAGAGATGCCACTCGAGAACCGACATGGGTTCGTTATAGTCTAATTACTGTCGCATTAATCTTTTTCTTAAGTTGCTTGGTTCTACCCCTAATTTTGGTTTTTGTCGAAGCATTTAAACAGGGTCTAGAAGTCTATGTAAACGCATTGACTGACTCAGATACGCTATCGGCTGTAAAGCTCACCTTAATCACTGCTGCGATTGCTGTACCGATTAACGTTGTATTTGGTGTTGCAGCAGCTTGGGCGGTAGCTAAGTTCCAGTTCCGTGGTAAAGCCATTTTGACCACCATTATCGACATGCCATTCTCAGTTTCACCTGTGATAGCAGGTTTAATGATTGTTTTAATTTTTGGCTCTCAAGGTTGGGTTGGCGGATGGTTCATGGATAATGACATCAAAATCCTATATGCCGTTCCAGGTATTGTTTTAGCTACTATTTTCATCACTGTTCCATTTGTTGCACGCGAACTCATTCCGCTCATGGAAGCTCAAGGTACTGAAGAAGAAGAAGCTGCAATCGTCCTTGGTGCATCTGGTTGGCAAACTTTCTGGAAAGTAACACTTCCAAATATTAAATGGGGTTTGATCTATGGTGTGATTCTATGTAATGCACGAGCTATGGGTGAGTTTGGCGCGGTGTCGGTTGTTTCAGGACACATTCGTGGTGAAACGAATACGTTACCTTTACATGTAGAAATACTATACAACGAATATACCTTCAGTGCTGCATTTGCGGTGTCATCTTTACTGGCATTCTTAGCAATCATCACTTTGATTTTAAAAACTTGGTTAGAGATGCGCCAAGACCAAAGCAATGAACATCAACATAATCCATCTAGCCACTGAGGAATGTACAAATGAGTATTCAAGTTAAAAATATTGAAAAACACTTTGGCGCATTCCACGCGCTTAAAAATATCTCTTTAGATTTTCCAGAGGGCGAGCTAGTAGCTTTACTTGGTCCATCGGGCTGCGGAAAAACAACGCTTTTGCGAATTATTGCAGGTTTAGAATCAGCCGATGGCGGGCAAGTATTGCTTGAGGGTGAAGATGCAACTGATATTCATGTACGTGAGCGACAAGTTGGTTTCGTTTTCCAACATTACGCTTTATTTCGCCACATGACCGTCTATGACAATATTGCTTTTGGTTTACGTGTTCGCCCACGTGCAACACGTCCATCAGAAGCTGAAATTAAAAAACGAGTTACGCGTTTACTTGATTTAGTTCAACTTGGCTTTTTAGCTGATCGTTACCCTGCACAACTATCCGGTGGTCAACGTCAACGTATCGCTTTAGCACGTGCTCTAGCAGTTGAACCTCGTGTTTTATTACTGGATGAACCATTTGGTGCTTTGGATGCTAAAGTTCGTAAAGAACTGCGTCGTTGGTTACGCACACTACATGATGAATTGCACATCACCTCTATCTTTGTAACCCATGACCAAGAGGAAGCTTTAGAAGTTGCTGATCAAATCATTGTCATGAATAAAGGTGATGTAGAACAAATTGGTTCGCCTCGTGAAGTTTATGAAAAACCAGCGACACCATTTGTATTTGATTTCTTAGGTCAAGCAAATCGTTTTGAAGGTGAACATCATGAAGGTATTATTCGTATCGGAGATGATCGCATTCAACTACCAAATCATTTGCAAGCACCGCAAGGAAAAGTCATCGCTTTTGCTCGACCAAATGAATTACATATTCATGCGCAGCCTCAACCGAATACTGTTCAAGCGACTTTTTTACGTGAAGTCTGGATTGCAGGTAGAGTGATCGCTGAATTACAAGATCGTAGTGGGCGTACTATCGAAATTTTACTCAGTGTAGAAAAAGCTAATTTGCATCAATTCAGACCAAACCAAACCGTCTGGATTAGCGCAGCTCAACTTCATTTATTTGCAGACCCAACGACGCAAGTTGCTTAAAATAATACTTGATGACGGCTAAACTACCCATATGGAACTTTAGCCGTTCCTCATCCTATATGCGGAAATAATGATTATGAACTTCCAACAACTCAGAATTATTCGAGAAACAGTTCGTCAAAACTTTAATTTAACTGAAGCTTCAGCGGCACTTTATACCTCCCAATCTGGTGTCAGTAAACATATTAAAGATTTAGAAGATGAATTAGGCGTACAACTTTTTGTGCGTAAAGGTAAACGATTACTTGGTCTCACTGAACCAGGACAGTCCTTATTGAGTATTGTCGAGCGCATGTTAGTTGATGCTGATAATATCAAACGCCTTGCTGACGATTTCAATAAAGTTGATGAAGGTACTTTAACAATTGCAACGACACACACCCAAGCTCGTTATGTATTACCTCCTATTGTGAATCAATTTAAGAAGCTTTTTCCTAAAGTGCATTTGGTTTTACAACAAGCAAGTCCTGTTGAAATCGCTGAAATGCTACTTCAAGGTGAAGCTGATATTGGAATTGCGACAGAATCTCTCACCACAGAGGAAAACTTAGCAAGCGTGCCTTACTATGAATGGCACCACAGTATTATTACACCTAAAGACCACCCTTTAACGAAATTAGACAACATCAGTCTCGATCTTTTAGCAGAGTATCCGTTGATTACATATCACGGAGGTTTTACAGGTCGCTCTAAAATCGATAAAGCATTTGAAGATGCACATTTGCATGCAGATATCGTAATGTCAGCGTTAGATGCCGATGTTATTAAAACCTATGTTGAACTCAATATGGGTGTCGGGATCGTCAATGATGTCGCATATGATGCCGAACGTGACTATCGTTTACAGCAAATAAAAACTCACATTTTTGGTACTAACACTACGTGGATTGCTGTAAGAAAAGGTCATTTACTACGTGGTTATGGTTATGAGTTTATCTCGCTTTGCTCACCTAAAACCGATATTAAAGCACTTAAAAAAGTCGCTTACCCTGAGGAATAAAAAAAGATGGCTCTTAAAGCGCCATTTTTTTATATCTGGGAAAAGGATCTTTAAACGAAAAAAACGAGCTTTACAGCTCGTTTTCTCTATGTGCTCGTTCGGCTTAGAAACTGAAACTTACACCAACTTTACCAACTGGCAACCATTCATATTTGTTGTCATTAGCAATTTTATTAGCTTCAGCATTAACCGCTTCTGTTAGAGATTGGTTACCTTCAGTAGTCGCAGTACCTGTTGAAGTTAAAGTAACCTTAGGATTACCTGTGTAGTACGCACCTACTTCACCAAACACACCAATGTTCTTATAAACTTTAGGTGCAAAACCAAAACCTAAGTATGGTGCGATGTCATTTTTGTATTCCATCTTACCATTAATCTTAACGCCATCTGCTCCCGCTAAGAAGTCTTGGTTATTTACACGGAATGCACGAGTAGCATTAACATTACGAGTTAAATCATAGTCATTATCTAAATACGCTACACCAGCGGCAACATACAGTGATTTAGCAAAAAGATTATCACTTGTTCCCCATGGACGCATTTCAGCGTTTAAATAAACATTATTATTTTCCATATCGAGGTCGTAAGTAGAGCCATTTACTTTGACATCATCAGACCAAGAAATGTCACCACCGTTATAACCTAATGTTACACCTACATAAGGGTTAGCATCATAAGTAATCGCACCACCATAACCTGTAGTACCCACTTCAGCACGAACTGAAACTGGATCTAAGTATGAAGGAAACGTAGAACCTGATTCCTTCACAACTTGTTCATCTGCTGCTAAAGCAGAACCTGCAATCGCTGTTAATGCACCTGCAGCTAAAATAACGCGCAAAGCTTTCATTGAAGTCTCCTCAAAAAATACTTTTATCTAAGGTATAGTTGTTACTGTAATAAAATCTTAAAAGAATGATTGATATCTTTTTATACAGAAACTGATTACTTTTTGTTATTTTTTGATACAAATTCAGAATAATTGTATATTTCGAAATAATGGATAAAAAACAATTAAATCCGAATTTATTACAATTTTATTGCTTAATTTTAAAACACTTTATTGTAACGACTTTTTTCAAAGCTTCTTGGTTCAATTTAGTGTAAAATCTTCAAAATTTTTTTGGATGAAGGAAGATCATGTCTCAGCTTTCTACGATCATTGAGCAAGCATTTGAAGACCGTGCAAATTATTCAGCTACGGACTGCCCTACAGAAATTCGTCAAGCCGTTGAAGAAGCATTAACTGGTTTAGACAACGGTACACTTCGTGTGGCTGAAAAGATTGATGGTGAGTGGGTTGTTCACCAATGGTTAAAAAAAGCAGTTTTACTTTCTTTTAAACTCAATGACAACCAACCTATTGAAGCTTGTGATCTACAGTTTTATGACAAAGTTGCAACTAAATATTCAGGTTGGACTGAAGAGCAATTTAAAGCAGCAGGTGTACGCGTAGTTCCTCCAGCTGTTGCTCGCCGTGGTAGCTTCCAAGCTAAAAATGTGATCTTGATGCCATCTTATGTCAACATCGGTGCATATGTTGATGAAGGCACAATGGTTGATACTTGGGCAACTGTTGGTTCATGTGCGCAAATTGGTAAAAATGTACATTTATCTGGTGGTGTAGGTATTGGCGGTGTATTAGAGCCATTACAAGCAAACCCAACGATCATTGAAGACAACTGCTTCATCGGCGCACGTTCTGAAATTGTAGAAGGCGTAATTGTTGGTGAAGGCTCTGTAATCTCTATGGGCGTATTCATCGGTCAATCGACTAAGATCTACGATCGTGAAACTGGCGAAATTCACTATGGTCGCGTACCTGCTGGTTCAGTTGTAGTTGCGGGAAGCCTTCCTTCTAAATGTGGAACTTATAGCCTTTACGCAGCAATCATCGTGAAAAAAGTTGATGCGAAAACACGTGCTAAAACAAGTTTAAATGATTTATTACGTGCTGACTAAGATGTAATACCACGGAGCTTATACTGCTCCTCGTCTCTACGATTATCACTGATCGTAGAGATTTTTGTTTTTTAATAGCTTGCTGATTTTGTGGTAACTCTTTATGACTTCCTTACGTTCCTCTGCAATTCCTGTCTCTGATCCTGCTGCTGGTTTGCGTATCACAGAGATTTTTTATTCTTTGCAAGGCGAAGCGAATACATTTGGCTTACCCACTGTCTTCATTCGTTTAACTGGTTGCCCTCTTCGTTGCAGCTATTGTGATACCACGTACTCTTTTGAAGGTGGCGAGCGTCAATCACTTGAACATATCATTGAAACAGCAAGCCAGTTTAAAACACCTTATATATGTGTCACTGGTGGCGAACCACTTGCACAGCCGAATTGTCTTGTATTACTTCAACGCTTGTGTGATCTCGGTTTTGACGTTTCGCTTGAGACAAGCGGAGCTTTAGATGTTTCTAAAGTTGATCCACGTGTTTCGAAAGTATTAGATCTAAAGACACCAACGTCTAATGAAGATCATCGTAATTTACTTACCAATCTCGACTATCTAACACAGCATGATCAGATTAAATTCGTGATCTGTAATCGTGCCGACTATGAATGGTCTAAACAACAACTGGAAAATTTCCAGTTGCAAGATAAAGTCAGTACAGTATGGTTCTCTCCTGCTTTCGCGGTAGAAAAAGGTGCTGTTGCCCTGCCTGCTCTTGCACGTGATTTAGCTCAGTGGATTTTAGATGACCATCTCCCTGTTCGCTTCCAATTACAGTTACATAAGCTGTTATGGAATGATGAATCTGGTCGCTAATGATCTTGTGACTGTCTCAAATGAGGCAAATCATCTACGAATAATTTTAGGTTGAATAATGGAAAATAATATGCGTTCTCGTGCCATCGTATTATTGTCTGGCGGTTTAGACTCGACAACATGTCTCGCTTGGGCACAAGCAAACTATGACTGTATCGCTTTAAGTTTTATGTATGGTCAGCGCTCTACAACTGAGCTTGATGCAGCTAAGGCACTTGCACAACGAGCAGGTGTTGAACATCGTGTAATTAATATCGATTTGGGTAATTTAGGCGGTTCCGCGCTTACAGATCATAACATTGATGTACCTGAACAATTACAAGAAGGTATTCCTGTAACTTATGTTCCAGCACGTAACACAATTTTTCTATCCTATGCTCTTGCAGCAGCTGAGGTATTTGACGCTGAAGCCATTGTTATTGGTGTAAATGCTGTTGATTATTCAGGATATCCAGATTGTCGCCCAGAATTTATTGACGCTTTTGCCAATCTTGCAAGACTTGCAACAAAAGCTGGTGTTGAAGGAAAACCTCTTAAAATTGAAACACCTCTGTTACATTTATCCAAAGCGAATATTATACGCTTAGGCATCGAACATGGCGTAGACTATAGCCAAACGGTATCCTGCTATCAGGCAGATGCTCAAGGACGTGCATGTGGCAAATGCGACAGTTGTCGTTTACGTCAGCAAGGTTTTATCGAAGCAGGTGTCGCGGATCCTACGCGCTATGCGGAATAAACGATATAAGGTAAAAATTAGGTACATTATATGAAGTTTTCTAAATCAAATATTATTCTTTCAACAATGATGTCAGCTGCGGCTCTCTTTGCTACAGCATCTCATGCAGCTGATAATCCATTACAAGCAGCATATAAAAGTACCAATGTAAAATCTGCATTAGTCAACGTATGTAAAGATCAAACAGCTAAAGGTGGAAAACTAACTTCTGCTGAAGTAAGTAAATTCTGTAGTTGCCAAATTGATGCACAAGGTAAAGTAACTGAAGCACAAAAATGGGAAATTCAAAGCGCAATTAATGCAAAGAAAAGCCCTAGTTCTTTAGCGTTTGTCCAACAGCAAAATAAAGATTTACAAGCTTGCTTAGGCGCCCCTTTAGTATCTAAGTTAGAAAAATTAACTGAAGAAGCAATGAAAGCTGCTCAGCAACAAGCTCCTAAAAAGTAAGCTTGTATTGTTCAGATTAAAGCCTGCATTTATGCAGGCTTTTTTTAGTTCTGTTAATATTTGAATCACCTAAAGAAATTGACTAAATTCATGCACGATCAATGGAAAACCAATGCTGAAAATCGACGATCAATTGTTTCATTCAGTGGAGGCAAAGATAGTTCTCTCGCCTTGTACCATGCTATGCATAAAGGGACGGTGTTAGGCTTAATTGTGATGTAAGAGGAACAAGGACAACGATCACGTTCGCACGCAATGCCCCTAGATATCATTCGTGCTCAAGCTGATGCGATAGGTTTACCTGTTTATATGACTTCATCGAGTTGGTCTGATTATGAAAGTAAGTTTATTGATTTACTTCATCAGGCTAAAGCTCATGGAGCTGAAGTACTCGTTAGTGGCGATCTCGACATGCCACAGCATGGTTGCTGGCACGATAAAGTCACTCAACAGGTTGGGCTCAAGTTAGGCATGCCACTTTGGTTAAGACCACACAAACAAGTCGTTGAGGAATTTATTTCACTTAGTTTTCACAGTGTTATTGTTACCGTCAATCTCAAATTGGGGATGCGCGTTGAAGACTTAGGTAAAACACTTAATTTGGAATATATCCAAGAACTGGAAGATCGCGGTATTGATCCATGTGGCGAAGGTGGTGAATTTCACACCACAGTGATCAATGGTCCCATTTTTAACAAAGCAATTCCTATACGCCATGGTGAAATTGTTTATCATGAAGAATATGCATTTTTACCACTTGAACTAGATCAACCATAACCTTTATTGAAGGATGAGACATGTCTGAGAATATTCAATTACCTGATCAAAGCTTCCCGACAACTGAAGGTGAACTTAACCTGACACAAATCGAAAGTGAATGGTTAGTTTTATATTTTTACCCTAAAGATTCCACACCTGGCTGTACAACTCAGGCGATCGGTTTTTCATGTTTAAAAGATCAGTTTGCAGCTTTAAACTGTCAAATTATTGGTGTCTCACGTGATTCTGTTAAATCTCACCAGAACTTCATTGAAAAGCAATCACTTAATTTCAATTTGATTAGTGATCGACAAGAAATCTTATGTAAACATTTTGATGTCATTAAAGAAAAAAATATGTATGGCAAACAAGTCATGGGCATCGAACGTTCAACCTTTATTTTTCACAATAAGCAATTGGTGAAAAGCTATCGTAAAGTTAAAGCTGCAGGACATGCTGAACAAGTATTGGAAGATTTAAAAGTTTTACAATCTGCTTAATTTGCTTGCCTTCAAAAAAGCGAGTTTATACTCGCTTTTTTACAGTTAAATTGTAGCCCTAAACTAAAATAACGTATCATTAAACGATTAAAATAACGAACCTAAATCTTAAAAAATGAAATCGATCCAAGTTTTAATTTTATTTCCGTTGTTTATTTCTGGATGCAGTATCAGCACCCCAACACGTTCACAAGAATATTCTACTTCAACCTCTCAAGTTCAGAAATTATCAAACGAAATACGCTGTGAAGACTTACAAAACCCAGCTTATCAACAAACCATCTTGCAGTCGATTAACGAAATTCGGCAACAAGCGCGTCAATGTGGACAACGACATTTTTCAGCAACATCACCCTTAGTATGGAATGAACATTTGGCTAGAAGTGCTTATGCTCATGCCATAGATATGGCTCAATATAATTTTTTAGGGCATCGTAGTCAGGGCGGTTTAGACCTCAAAGCTCGCTTGAAACTTTATCAGTTTAAAGGACGCGGCGGAGGTGAGAATGTTGCACGTGGGCAGAAAAACTTGAATGAAGTATTAACTACTTGGCTAAACAGCCCTATGCATTGTGCCAATATAATGAATCCTAAATTTACAGACTATGCAGTGGCATGTACCTTTGACTCCACTGAAAAACAAAAGCCATACTGGGCACAACAATTTGGAATTCGTTAACAGGAAATACCTATGCAAAATGGCTCGATCATTCCTATTTTTCGTATCTTTGACATAAAATTAGCACAATCATTTTATCTTGATTATTTAGGCTTCCAAATCGACTGGCAGCACACATTTGGGGATAACTTCCCTATTTATCTGCAAATTTCCAAAGACGATTGTATTCTCCATTTGTCCGAACACTTCGGTGATGCGAGTCCGCATAGTGCGATTCGTATTTACTGGGAGAATCTCAGCTTGTTAAAAAATGAACTTGAGGTCAAGGATTATAAGTTTGCTAAACCCCAAGTTGAAAAAACAGATTGGGAAACATTAGAACTGAGTATGACTGATCCCTTTTCCAATCGAATTATCTTTTGGGAAGATGCTTAATTGGTCCGCTAAAAGTTGATAATGGAATACTTTAGAAATAATTTTCCACTCACCCTGCTTTTGTACCAATGTAAGTGCATCATAAAAATATTTAGGTTCAATCACACATTCAACATGTACCATCGCTAGCTGATCATGAATCAAATTGATCGCAATAACCTTATCTTGTCTCAATTGGTTTTGAGATGCGGGTGAAATACGCTTTTCCACGATAGAGAAGTAAGTGGTCATATCCAATTTGAGAATAGGGTCATCCGTAGCGTTGATATAAGTTGCATCGGAATGAAATACGCCCTGCAATTTATCCACATCACAAAAGTACAAACCATCAAAGTATTTTTCGAGTTGCTGTTGAATTTTAATTATCGGATTATTTTGCATCTTATGTACCTGTTCTTTGTCTATTACGTATGGTCGAAACTGATTCGCCTGCCACACCCCAGTTATCTGTATCAACTTCATCAATGACCACAAATGTAGTAGCTGGGTCTTTATGAAGCACCCGAACCACTAAATCTGTAGCCTCTTGAATCAACTGTTGTTTCTGTGCAGTAGAGGCATTCTCTTTAGTAATTTGAATTAAAATATAAGGCATGCGGATCTCCTTTTATAATTTTATAGATAGCAAGAATACTAAGATGCTTCGGCAGCTATTGCGTCTTGAACCGTTTGACGATGAGCAATTCGCTGCATAAAAGCTGTTAAATGAATAAAATGCCCAAGATCAAGACCAATAAAGTCAGCCCAGCGTGTCACCACAAACAGATAAATATCAGCAATGGTAAAATTACTTCCCGATAAGTAGTTTTGCCCATCTAACTGTTGATCAACCCATGCATAGTGTTTATTTAAAATTGTACTAAAGATAGTTTTAGATTCTTCGCCATAGGATTCATGGAAAAATGGTGAATATGCTTTATGAATTTCTGAAGCAATAAAATTCATCCAAGAAAGTGTTTGATAACGCTCTGGGGTATTTATTTCAGGTAATAAATCCTTACGTTCGAATTGATCCACAAGAAACTGACTAATCACAGCACCTTCCGTTAAAAAAGAACCATCTTCAAGCTGTAATACAGGTACTTGACCCTTCTTATTGAGTCTATAAAAGTCCTCACCCAGTTCAGTTAAATGCTGTTGCAAATCGACTTTGATTAAATCAAATGGAAGTCCAAGCTCTCTTAAAACGATATGTGGGGCTAGAGAACAGGCATTCGTTGAATAGAACAATTTCATAAAAATAACTCCATACAAGGTATGCGAATCATCTTATTGTTTACTTATATGTGCTTAAATAGCTTGCAACTCAAATCATTTTTTACATGGTGTAATGAATGAATCACCCTCTAAAACGGATGATGTTTAGTAGCGTCGAATTGTTTTGCTTAGTAGCAGAATATGAAAGCTTTTCTAAGGCAGCCTTACATGCAGGTGTGAGTCCAGCAGCGGTCAGTCGCTCCATTGCTCGATTAGAGAAGCATTTAGCGACTCCATTGTTTGTAAGAACGACTCGACAAGTCCGTTTAACTACGCAAGGAAAAAT
>NZ_MELG01000133.1:23258-23426 GCF_001767535.1 Acinetobacter sp. GWC1_38_13
TCAAACACAACAACCCTCTGGTTTAATTCGTATCAGTGTTCCAACACCATATGGACACTATCGCATCCTCCCGTTATTGGCAAAGTTTTCACAGCAATATCCAAGCATCAAAGTAGATGTTCAACTCACCAATAAAAATGTGGACTTTATAGCAGAAGGATATGATCT